>CAZJNL010001016.1:0-2589 GCA_964546515.1 uncultured Oscillatoria sp. | reverse complement strand
GACAGCAGCCCGGCCAAACCAGCAAGCCGCAGAGATGCAGTGGAATGGCTTCAGCTGCGGTCTGTTCACCTACGCCCTCACCCAAAGCCTTTGGTGGGCCACACCGGCAACCCCCCTGCTTTTCACCCTGCAGCGGGCGGCTTGCTCCATTGAGCAAATGGCCGGTTTTGAGCAGCAGCCGCAGTTGCAGGTGGAAGGCGGAAAGCAGAAAGCAGAATTAATTCCTGTTTCCTCTTTGATATTTGAGGCTTCTGATGTTGGGGCTGATGGCGCGGTAACTTCCGTGGGGGAGGACGGCAAAACCGCACAGCTGTGGCTGGGCGGACTCCCCGCCCGGGTGCTGGATTGCTACGGGATGAATTCCCTGCTCAGCGCGGTTCCAGATGCCGGCACTGCCGGTGCGTCGGCTCTATCGCCAAGCGAAACAAATCCCTCGCTCCTCCAGATTCGCTCCCGCACCGGTTTGGCGGCGCAGGCGCAATTTTTGGGTGCGGGCAGCGCCACAAAGCCCCTGAAGGTGGGACAATTGCTTCAGGAAGCTGTTCGGGTTTTGCCTCGCAATACCGGCCTGACTGTGGCCCTCGACACCAGCTTGGAGAGAATTGAGCGCGTGGACGCTACCAGCGCCTTTGCCAGCATTCCCTATGTGTCGCCGGTGGTGACGGGCGAGCTGCCGGCTGACTTTCTTTTCGGTCGCTCCCGGGATATGCTGCAGGCCCATAGGCCCTCGGCTGCTTTGCCATCCCTAGCGCCAACTAGCTACGGCTTGTTTTCTCTCGGTCAAGATTTAATCCCCAATACTGTGGGGGAAGGGGGAGAGGCGGTGCGCAGTGCGGTGCGCCGGCTGGTGCCGCAATTGCAAACCCTTCTGGCGGCTAAGTTGTGGCGCTTGACCGGCAATGAGGGCTCGTCGCGTCTGCAAGTGCGAGCCACTCTGGAAATCTTGGAGGGAACCGAGCAACGGGTGCTCATAGAACGCGCAACTCTCCGGGGAACCGGGGAGGAGGCGCTTCCCGCACCGGGGGAATTAAGGGACACGCAGGTAGGGGTTCTGACTTTACCCGCCGGCAGCCGCATCCAGTACCGGCTGCGCAACGACAGCAACCGCCCTGTCTATTTTGTCCTGCTGGGCACAGATAGCACCGGTCGCGCTTATACCGGCTTTGTCTCGCAAGCAATTGCCCGGACAGAAATAGTTCAAACCCAGCCGCTCCTGCAACAGGGTGCGATACCCCCCGGTGAAACGGTGACGATTCCCTCAGCTGCCTCGGCGTCTGCCTGGGTGATTGGCGGCGCTCCTGGACTTGCGGAAACTCAACTGATATGCAGCGCCGCCCCCCTCACCCGCACATGGGCGGCGCTGGCTTTTGCTATCCCGCAACGGGGCGATCGCCGGCCTATTAGCTTGCTGTCCAATCCTTTGCCGGTGGCGCAAGCTCTCTTGCAAGATTTGCACCAAGCTAGCTCGGGCGGTTCTCTGCTGGCTGCCATGCCGGCAGATGTCTACGCTCTCGATGTCAGATATTGGGCAACTCTCAGTTTTATCTATCGGGTGGTGTGAAATGATTTTTTTTACCGCCAAGACGCAGAGAGCGCCAAGGAAAGAGAGAGGGGTTGATAAAGAATTTATAATTATATATAATTTTGATGAATAGATTGAAAAGGCTCGATTAAGATTTGAGAGTTTTTACGATGCGCTCACAATGGGATAATTTTTTGCAAAATCTTGGGGAGTGGCGGGGTTCTTTTACCAAAATATCACCGGCAGGTGAGGTTTTGGGGAACTCTCCTACTATCCTTTCTCTGGAAGGGTTGGAGTCAAATGAGACTGTTCGCCTGACGCTTCGCTATTTCTCGCCGGCAGATGAAAATTACGCCCAACCTCATGTTAGGGAGCTGGTGCGGGAATACCGCTCTATCGGACGAGACATGCTGTTTTTTGAGAGCGGCGCTTTCTCTCAGGGCACGATTCAGCTGGCACCTTTTTCGGAGTTTGGAGGGGAGTTTTGTTTGATTTCTGGGAACCGCCGCCTGCGTCTGGTGCAGCTATTTAATCTGGATGGGGAGTTGGCTTCTTTGACTCTGATTCGGGAAAAGCGGGCGGGATCTGATGCGGCGGAACGCCCTCCCCTGACGCTCGACCAACTGCTAGGAGAATGGCAGGGAGAGGCGATTACTATCTACCCAGACTGGCGGTTGCCTGATACTTATTCGACTGTGCTGAAATTGCAGGATTTAGGTGCCGGTCGGGTGGCGCAGCAGCTGAGTTTCGGCACCGGCTCTGTGTCTTCGACTGGTCGGGTTGAGGGGAATATTATTAGGTTTGAGGAGTTGGCTGCGGTGCCGGTGCGCGTTTTGCTTCTCCCGGATGGGGCTTCTGCTACTTGCCCGCAAAAGGTTCAGTTGCGCCAGCCTCTGTTTCTGGAGTTGGGCTGGCTGATTGAACCCAATCTCCGCCAGCGCCTGATTCGCCGGTATAGCGAAAAAGGGGAATGGGTTAGTCTGACTCTGGTGACTGAGCGGAAAGTGAGGTGAGAGTTCACTCCGTAAGTCTTTACAGATCCTTTCTCTTGTAGAGACGCGATTTAT
>CAZJNL010001015.1:0-2589 GCA_964546515.1 uncultured Oscillatoria sp. | reverse complement strand
GCCAGCACTACCGGTTTAACCTTGAAACTATTCCCACTATCGCACCCGATTTGCGGGCTGTCATCGACCGGGTGACGGAACCCAAACCGGGCGACCGCTACCAGACGGCGGGCGAACTCGCCCGGGCTTTGGCTGACTGTTTGTAGGGGCCTGCCTCTGAGCAGCTGGCCCCCAACGCCCTTCTAAACGTCCTCCTCCCAACTTTCCACCACCAGCAGCTCGCTGACGGGGTCTTGCATGGAAAAGTCAAATTCGTGCAGTTCTTTTTTCCAATATGGCCAGTCATCCCCATAGAGGAAGGCGATCTTCCAGATGCTATCCGTTGGCTTGATTAGCTTGGATTCCACAAGAGAACGCACCTGACGCTGGAACTTCACCATCGGGTGAATAACCTGCTGGTTCATACGAACTTTCACCATGATTAAATTTGGCAAATACTTCTGACTCGTAGGCTTCCGTGTACCGATTTATTCCCTATGCGTAGATATGCAGGCGGTCGGGAAGCTGCCTTATATTCTTTTAGCGCAGCACATGCGGTTTTGGCAAGTCTTTTTTCGGACTTCAGGCCGGGAAGGCGCTCGTTGACTCTCGTAGCGCCTGGTTGTGGCTGCCTACGGCGGGCGCGCCCCGGGTTGCGGTTCCCACGAACCCCGCCCGCTTTAACGCACTCCATTCCGCTCATCCCCTGCCGGTGCGGTCCCGGCCCGGGAATGCCGCACCCAGGTAAGGATGCCGGTGCGGGCCGCTTTGGCCACATCACCCGCTATCGGCAGTGACGGGCGCAAGCAATGCCTGCAAGCCCTACCGCCGCTCCGGTAACAGGCGGTACGCCCCTACCTCAAAGATGCCGGGGGGCATCCCTGTCCCTGGTTTGGCGATACAGCTTGCTGGCACCCTGTCAATTCCCCTCCCGGTATAAAACAGAACTGAGGTTCTCGGTTCGGTACGATCAAGAGTGGTTATCTAGTAAGCAAATCTCTAACTAAATCGCTTAAAGCGTCATTATCTCATTCAACTCACAGAGTAAGGTATAGCGTTTCTTGATTTGATCTGGGCACACCGCAGGGGGGGATCGGGGCCACCTCTGGGGATGGGGGGAGAGGGGGGCACGGTCGCGGTGGGGTCTGATTCCGTGGGCCCCGTAAAAGCTCGTAAGCGCTCCAGCTGTTGCTGCCTTGTGCGCCTGATTTGACTGTCGCACGAGGGCAAGTCCTTCGCCGCATCATTGTATCTATAATGACACCTATGCACGCCATCAGGAGGTAAGTGGAAGTGTGGCTTTCAAGTCTATTAGTACCCTACTCCAGCTCTCCGACAAACAGGGCCCTCTAAAGGCCAAGCATGCCGGCTGCAGTCGGTGGGTCTATAATTGGGGATTGGCCCTGTGGAAGTGTAGAGACGCGACATGTCGCGTCTCTACAACTGGTCTTAAACCCAATGTTGGGGCCGTTAAGAAGGTGTTCCCCTGCGTTACCCTCCCCCAATATCCCTGGATGGCCCTGCTGTCAGACAAAGTCTACCAGTACGCTTTTCTTGATCAAGGAGAGGCTTTTAAGCGCTTCTTCACTGGATGAGCGCGAGTTCCCACAGTTTAAGAAGAAAGGCAGACACGACAGGTTCACAATTGATAACAGTGGCAAGCCAATTAGATTGGGAGGAATCAGCCACTTATTGCCTTTCATCGGACTGGTAAAAACAAACAGGTATGAGATCCTGCCAGAATGCCAGACATTGAAAGTGACTGTCTCGCGGGAGGCATCCGGCTGGTTAGAGAGCGTTTTGTTATGAGTTTTCGCCGGCACCAACGCCAAAAACAGTCGAGCGTGCAGGAGCGACTAGAGCGTGAAAACTTTCCCGACTCTGAGCACGGGTCAAGTGTTTGAGAGCTTAAAGCCTTACCGGGAACGCCAAAAGAAAACTGAAAAGACTGCAACGGCAACTGTCCCGTCATCAGATGGGGTACGCAATCTGGAGAAAGCCAAAAGAAAACTGGCAATAGATCACCAGCGCCGGTGAACTATTCGCAAGAATACCCCGCACCAGTTGACGTCATATCTGCCTGACAACCACGGCCTGATTGTGATTTCAGATTTAAATGTGTCAGGGATGATGGCCAATCATAACTTGGCCCCAGCCGGGGCTGATATGGGTTTTTACTCATTCCGCAGGCAGCTTGAGTACAAGTGCGCCAGGTACGGGGATCTCGTTAATCGTCGCTTCTCGCTGGTATCCGTCCTGCAAGCTGTGTTCAAACTGCCATCACCAACAACCAATCCCCCTTGAGAGCCGTACCTTCCGATGCTCTGGTTGTGGATTTGAGATTGACCTGGCTCTCAATGCGGCCATCAATCTTGCCAACTATCCCATAACTGCCGTAGGCTAGACGGTGGAAGCCTGCCCAGGCTGCGGGCTCCCATGCCCCCGAGGAAGCCGGAAGTAAACAATAATACGCGATTTAAGCGTTTTATGTAAGTTTTATGTAGCCGGGTATTAATTTTGCGCCAAAGGAGTTACCTATGGCTCGCTACACTGGTTTGTTTGTCGTTGCAGTTCCCATTGACCGTCTGAGGCAATTGCTCTATGACGTTT
>CAZJNL010001014.1:0-2591 GCA_964546515.1 uncultured Oscillatoria sp. | reverse complement strand
GGCCAGCGGGCGAAGCGCAAGCGCACCAGGTGGCCAATATACTCGACATACTGTTTCCAAGTTACTTTACTTTCGCCTTCTTGGCGCTCTTGAAATACGTAGCCGACTTCGCCAATCCAGCGGATATTCCCCCTGCCGATCACTTCAATGAGAATTTTGTAGCCCAGTGGGTTCATGGTTTTACCGGCAATGGCTTCGCGGCGCACCAGGAAATAGCCACTCATGGGATCGGAGACGCGCCCCACCACTCCGGGGAGGATAATTAACCCTAGGGTTTGGGCACCGCGAGAGAGAAACCGCCGGATCGGGCTCCAGTCGCTGACGCCGCCGCCTTCCACATGGCGGCTGGCTGCGGCCAAATCGGCTCCCCGCTGGATTTCTGACCAAAGTTGCAGGAGTGTCTGTGGCGGGTGCTGCAAGTCGGCATCAATGACGCCGAGCACTTCGCCCCGCGCCACTTGCCATCCGCGAATCACTGCACTGGACAGCCCCCGCTCTCCCTCGCGGCGCATGACTTGCAGTTGGGGGTAGTCGGGTGTGAGTTCTTGGGCGACTTTCCAGGTGTAGTCTGGGCTGTCGTCATCGACGACAATCAGCTCGTACTCGTTGGGGATGACTGAATCGAGCAGCTGGGTCAATCGCTGGACGATCTGGGGGATGTTTTGACTTTCTTTGTAGGTGGGAATTACTAGGGAGAACCGCAGGGGGGGTTCGTCCGTGCCGGTGGGTGCCGGTGCCAGAGGTGGAACTTGCAAAGGGCCTGAGGGCACCGGCAAGAGTGTGTTAGGCTGGCTGGTACTCATTTTTGGCGTTTCCAGTAGTGGGAGAGCGTTTGTAGAGTTTGAGGGTAAACTGGTCAAGATCCATAATTCCCGACAGAGACTGCTGCTGGCTCAGTTGAAACTGATTCTTTAACACCTCTTCAATTTTCTGTCTTTCAGTCTCGGTTGCCGGTGGCGACCAAATCGGCGCGGCGCTTTCCAGCCAGACAATCCGAGAATAGGCTGGCTTGCCAGTCTTGAGGGCTTTTTCTAAGGCAGGAGCCAGCTGGGCGGACTCCTGCGCCAGCAGGCTGACCGGCACATTAGGAGGGATGTAATAAGCCAAACGCATAACGTGACCCCAAGCTTGGGAGTTCATGGCTATTAAGGTTGGCGCTGCCGGTTCGGAGGCGATGGCATCTGCAATCTTGTGAAACATCCAGCGCGATCTGAAACTGAAGTCTGCAATACTGGCGGACAGATACAGCAGCAGCAACAGCCCAGCAGCCTTGGAGCGCCATTGCTGCGGTGCCCGTTCCAGCCAGACAGCCAGCAGCAGCAAGCAGCCCGGTAGAATTACAATCATGCTCCGCCCCCAGCCAAACCCTAGGGTGAACTTGCCGGTGGCGATGTCTGCGCCGAGGGCTAGCAAGAGGGGAAAAATTCCCAGGAGCAAGGCTAAGGCTAGAATCTGGCGCTCTCCGTGACGCCAGAGGCGGGCAGAACCTGTGGCGAGCAGCACTATTATGGCGCACCCAGCTATCGCCGCGCTCGTCTCTGGCAAACTGGTTATCCAGTCGCCCAAGAGTAAGTGAATCCCCAAGGTTTGGGCAATATCCTGCAAGTGCTGCAGCATTGCGGCGAAAAATCCTGCCGGTGCGGCAAACCGCTGCAAGTCAGCATTGCGCAGTTGCTGGGGGATGCCCCACAGCCCCCAGGGAACGCACAGCGCCACGCCTGCGCCCAAGCGCAGCCCGTGCTGCCACCAGCGGTGCCGGTCTAGGTAGATGGCCACACCGGCCAGAGCGATTACCCAGTAGGCAAATAGATAAAACGTCAGGCATCCAGCTGCTACTGAGCCAATCAGGAGGATGTCCCAGAGAAAAGGGGGAAAGTGAGGGTGGGAGCCGGGAAAAGGGGATTTGGGGATTTGAGTTGGGTTTTTTGGCTCTTCTGTGGAGATGTTGCGCTTGTTTTTTTGAATCAGCTGCACCAGCGCCCAAGCGCTGAGGGTTGCCCACAGAACCTGTGGGCCATACATGCGCAGGTTCAGGGAGTGAAATAAATAGAAGGGATTGGTGGCTAAAAGGGCTGCCAGGAGAAGACCGCCGCGATGGCCCAGGACAGAGCGACCTAAACCGTAAGCGCTGCCAATCGCCCCAATACTGAGTGCAGCGTTGAGGGAGCGCATGGCGGTTTCGCTGTTGCCGAACAGGCGCAGCCAAAGGTGCTGGCTGAGGAAAAACAGGGGGGGGTGGGGTTCGCCGCCGGCTAAACCCCGCAGGAGGTTTGTTACGGTTGTTAGGACGTAGCGAATGCCTGACTCCGCCGGCAAGCTTAACAGAATGGTGTAGTCAGCTATGGCGACTGGTGTGTCTTTGGGGGTTTGGTAAGCGATTTTTTGTCCGGTGGAGAGCAGCAGTGATAAAACTTCGTCGTACCAAAATTCTCTGGAACCGAGATTGAGAATGCGCAGCGCAACGGCGATGGCGATTGCCGCGAGGGCTAGCCGGTTTAGGGTTAGGTAAGCCGGTGGTTTTTTGCTGGGTGAGTCTTTGTTCATGGGCAGTTTTTAAGTGAAACTATAGTTGGCACAGGTGAGGGCACAGG
>CAZJNL010001013.1:0-2592 GCA_964546515.1 uncultured Oscillatoria sp. | reverse complement strand
CTCCCGAACGTTACTATAGCTCAAATTTTTTGCCTGTCGCTCAAACTTCTGTCAGTCAGCTGGGTGAGCAGACGGTGGCGATTAAAGCCTGGGCGAGGTGCGAACTATGCCAAGTCGTAGATAGCAGTGAATCTTTAGATACCCTGTCGCGGCTGACAGTATGGACACCTGAGGCTTTACAGGAAACACTCGCGCAACGGCAGAATATTTTTCTGGCTTTCTTGCGCGTCTACCGGCTGCCTCAACCGGTTGAGGTGCCGGTATATCCCAACAGCCAGCAGAGGATAGGAAGATTTGTGCCTTTGCGCCATACTCTGATGGTAACAGAATCTGTGCCGGTGATCAGCGATTCTCTATTCGCTCACCGGCGGGTGAGGCTGGAAAATCGAGAAGTGCCGGCGCATCCTGAATTGGAAGAATTGCAGGCGGAACTCGCCCCGCTCGCCCTCACCAACCCAGCTGCTAAACAGCTAAACGAGGAACTCAAAATTTTTCTGGGTTGGAGTGGGGAGGTGCCGGTGAATCAACCCGATGCAGATTTGGATTGGATTAAAACTATTGCTGAAGTTGGCAACTCCAGTGACGGTCCAGCCTTTGAAAAACTTGTCCGCCGCAGTTTCGTCAAACTCGGTTTCTCCAACTCCAACCGCAAGCCAGAAGCTAGCCTCGATCCCAATGCAACCGGCGGCGCTGGGGGTTTAGATTTCTATTGCCAAACTCCCTATTCTGTGGTTGGGGAGTGTAAAGCCAGTCAAAATGAAAGTGTGCCCAATAGTGTGTCCTCCCAGCTCATTCATCTGGGTCACACACATCTCGGTAAAGAACTGTTTGACCGCTCAATCAAGATAATTGTTGCGGCTGGATCCTTAACTAGACACGCTCAAAAGGCAGCTGTTGAGAACAAAATAAATGTTATGCGCCCTAAAACTCTGCAAAGGCTACTTGAACTGAAAGCAAAACACCCTGGATCTGTAGACTTGTTAGAGCTAAAACCCTATTTGCTGCAAGCCCCTTTTGGTGAGAATGCTGACGCTGAGGTGAACCGCTACATTGACAATGTGTGGCAAAAACTTAAGCTGCGTTCGCATATCATCAAGCTAGTGAAATATTTCTTAGACAGAACAAAAGGTGAAAGTGTGGAGTTCAGTCAGCTTCACGGGGTTTATGTCTATTCCAATCCACCTCAACCTTTGTTAAGTCGCGAAGAATTGCGCGATATTTTGATTGAGCTTTCTTCTCCGCTGACGGGTTACTTAGGGCGCGATGAGGCGAGTGACTGGGAGAGCGATCACTTTTACTTCCTCCGCGAGTTGCCGGTGGATGGTTGAGCCACAGTCGGCTTGTAGGGTGCGTTGCTAAGAGCAACGCACCCTACAATAGCTTTTATATTTGATTTGTGAAAGCCTATAAACCCGGTTTATTTGAGAAACCTGGTTTCTGGCCACCGAGGTTTCACAAATCATTTATCCCCGCTATAATATGATAATATAACTTGTGGCAGTCAGTCGAGCAAAAATGGAAAACTCTCAGTCCCAAAACCCCTCACCGACTCACAACCGCATTGCCGTAATCGAGGGGGATATCACTCGGCAACGGGTGGATGCGATCGTCAACGCCGCCAACACTACCCTCCTGGGCGGTGGCGGAGTCGATGGCGCAATTCACCGCGCCGCCGGTCCGCAACTCCTGGAAGAATGCCGGCAGCTCAAAGGCTGTCGCACAGGAGAAGCCAAAATCACTCAAGGCTACAAACTTCCAGCTAAGTGGGTTATTCATACTGTTGGCCCAATTTGGCTGGGTGGCTTTCGCAAAGAGGATGAGCTATTAGCTCAGTGCTATCGCAACAGCTTGGCGCTGGCAGAACTTCAAGGCATCCAAACGATTGCCTTCCCCGCGATTAGCACCGGCGCTTTCATGTTCCCAATTCAGCGAGCCACTGCCATCGCTGTCACTGAAGTTAAGATTTTTTTAGATAAAAATACATCCCTTGAAAAGGTCATCTTTGTTTGCTTTTCAACCGCTCTACTGAATTGCTACTTGCAACAGAGAAATAATCGGCGCGAATTATGGAGAGTAGCAGCGGGTTAACCCGTTGTAGGGGCGGGTTCAACCGAGATATTTATCACACAACTCAGAGTTGTAATAAACCCGCCCCCACCCCTGCCGGTGGCTTGCGCCAGCGCTGAAAAAAGCCTGCGGATTCTTGAAGCAGGTGAAAGGTACTCTCCGGGGGGAGGGGGTGCGCCGCGTGTCTGCATTATAGCGGTTATAATTGAGTTGTGAAAATTCTTTTTTTAAGATACCGCCTAGACGCCAAGATGCGCTTCGCGCCGCTGCGAAGCACGCCAAGGAAAGAAAAGAGAGAGGATTTCACAAATCATTTAGAACTGCTATCTTTCAATATTTATCTTAAGCGATTGGCAGCGTCCGGGTGTACTTCCGAAGCGCGAGTTGCCTGCTTGACTGAGAGCCGGTGTCAAAAATCACCAAAGCCCGCACGCCAAATCTGGGAAAATCAGGAACAATCCCTAACCGTCTTTCCAGACAGAGGAACGCTCAATGGAAATCCCAGAAATCACTGCCCAACTCTTA
>CAZJNL010001012.1:0-2593 GCA_964546515.1 uncultured Oscillatoria sp. | reverse complement strand
CCCCCCCCGCCCCCCTTAAAAAGGGGGGAGCCAGAGTCAAATTTTTTTGTCGCGCCGGGGGTAAGGGGGGGAAGGACGCGCAACGCGATCCCGCTACCCTATCGAACATCTGTACCTGATCAAATTGAAAACCCCTATATCATTTACACGCCGGAGATATAAGCATTTAAATTTCAAAATTAAAGAAACCGGCGGCAGCCCTGGGGGCGGCACATGATATCAGGCTATCTTTCCGCACCTACCTTCCCCGCCACTATGCAAATTAGAAGCACCACATCTCAAGAGGGCAGCCGCCAAGTCTTGATACTCATCGCCCCTTCCGGACGGTCATTGGCCTTGTCAGCCCCCACACTAACCAGCAGCCGGTCTGGCCCGAAAGCAAGCCCGCTCACCTGTTGCGAATGGCTCTCGAAAGACAGCGCCAGCTCACCGGCACCCAAATCCCACACCTGAATCTTGCCGCTGCCAGTAGCACTCGCGAGGAGTTTCCCATCCGGGCTGATGGCGATAGCGCTAATTCCCTCCACCTTACCGTCGAGGGTGCGCTGCATATCGCCCGTGTTCAGGTTCCACAGCTTAATCGTATTCGACCCACTCCTGAGACTGGCCAAAGTTTGCCCGTCCGGACTGATAGCCATCAACTTCATCCCCTCTCCAGAATGCTCTGCAGTGGAGAGAGTGCGCTGCACCGCGCCGGTAGCCGAGTCCAGCACCTGCACATTGCCCCTGCCGTCGCTGCCGATCAGCTGCTTCCCATTCGGGCTGAAAATCACCGGCCCGAAACCGTCCACCGTCTGCTGCAGTTCGCCGCTGGTTTTATTCCACAGCTTCAGCTTGCTGTAAGCGCTGGCCACCGTCTGCCCGTCCGGGCTGATGGCGACAAAATTCACCCAGCTGCCGTGCGACAAACTGCGCAGCTGCTTGCCCGTGGCCAAATCCCACAGCTTAACCGTCGTGTCCCCACTGCAGCTGGCCAGAGTCTGCCCGTCCGAGCTAATCGCCACAGACCAAACATTGCCCCCGTGTCCAGACAGGGTGCTTTTCAACTGACCGGCACTGAGATCCCACAGCTGGATATCCTTATTAGAGCCAACCGCCAGAGTTTTGCCATCCGGGCTGACAGCCACAGAAAACGCCGGGTTTGACACCCCCGTAAAAGTGTTGAGCAGTTCCGGCTTCTTCTCCTTGGCGCTGGCGGTGACATAGCCGAAATCGGCAAACAGTTTGCGCAGCTGTGCGAAGTACGCCTCCCGATCGCTGCCCTGGTAAACTTGCCCCACCAGCTGCCAAGCCTCAGCGTCTTCACCCAGCAAGTGTTTATTCGCCAAGTAAGCCGCCAAAACCCCTCTCACCTCTTGATTTTGGCTGCGCCGCTCTAAAAAAGTCTGCCACAGCTGTTTGGCTTGTTCGTAGACTAACTGCGGATACTGTCTGGTAACATCCACCATCTCCCCCTGCCGGTATTGCCAGATGCGCTTCGGCAAGCGAACGTCCCCAGGGGGGATATCCAAAGCGCGGGCAAATCGCTCATCCTGGCTTTCAAACTCCAGGATGCCATCCCCCTCCACATCTTTGATCTGGTAGCCTACATTTCCCCAAAACTGTTCGGTGGGAGTGTATTTCTTCAGTGAAGGGAAATACTTATAAATCAAGGAATACGAACAGCAGCCATCACCGCTTTTGCCAGTGGCTAAATCCAGAATCACTTCCGGTTCCCGATCGCCATCGATATCCCGCACCACCAGATTTAACAGCCGCCCTTCTGACACCCGTTGCGCCTCCCCGGTGCGGCTGTCTGCTTGTCCCCGCACTGGCAGCAGCACCGGCTCGTTTATCAGAGTTTGACCCCCCCGCAGGATTTTCAAACGCAAGTTGCTGCCCGTGTCGGTAGCCTCTTTTATCTGATAAGAGAATTCTGCCCGCACGTTGCCGGTTTCAACTGCCTGTATCTTTGTTGCCGTCGTCGGATCTGCCGGCGCTGCAGGAGCAGGTGTTGCAGCGGAAGGTGTTGCAGCGGAGGGTGTTGCAGCGGAGGGTGTTGCAGCGGAGGGTGTTCCAGTTGCCGGCGTTGCAGGAGCCGCACTCTGAGCTGCAGGCTTTGGCGCAGCCGGCGCTGCAGCGGAGGGTGTTGGAGTTGCCGGCTTCACCCCAGCAATATACTGCACTGGCACCAAAGCCGTCTGTCCGGGTTTGAGCAGCGCTTGACAGAGAAACGCCGCCACTTCTGCCCGAGTCGCAGCTTGACCCCCATTAAACTGCTTAGGATTGGGATAACTTACAACTAGACCTTTTTCCGTAGCTGCAGCCACGGCATTCTGAGCGGCATTGGGAATGCCAGCCCCATCCTCATAAGCCGCCTGCAAAGTTTCGCTGACCGGCTTGCTGGGCGAATACTTCAACCCATTCACCAAACCCTGCACAACTTGCAGGCGAGAGATAGGTTTGTTAGGATTAAATATTTCCAGGGAATAGCTTGACAGAAAGCCCGCACGATAGCTTCGCTCAATAGCCGCAGCCGCCGAGTAATCAGTGGGTATATCCGCAAATCTGAGCGCCTCGCGTGCCGGTGCCGCATCCGGGAAAGCCTTGTCAA
>CAZJNL010001011.1:0-2594 GCA_964546515.1 uncultured Oscillatoria sp. | reverse complement strand
CCCTCTCCCACAAGGGGAGAGGGGGGGGGTAAGACTTGCCCCTCACCCTTGAACCCCCTCTCCCACAAGGGGAGAGGGGGCGTAAGAGCTGGATAAAAGGCGAAAGTGGAATGCTCGCCTTGTGCCGCTGAGAGGGGGTTCAAGGGCGGTATGTTTAGGTGTGTGTGTGTGTGTGTCGTGGGTGAGGAGTACGGAATTGGTCAGAACAATGAGAGGATCTGTCAGGAAAGCTGGCAGGATTAACCCCTGGGCGCTGATGGAGTCCCAGTGGTGGCTGAAACTGGATCTGCTGAAGACGCTAGTGCGGCGCGAGCTAGAGGCGCGGTATAAAGGCTCAGTGCTGGGGAACTTGTGGCCGTTAGTAAATCAGATTTCGCAGCTGCTGATTTACACTTATGTTTTCTCGATAGTGCTGAAGGTGAAGCTCAGCCTGCAAGGATTGCCAGAAAATAATTTGACTTTTGGCATGTGGCTGTTTGCCGGGTTAGTGCCTTGGATGGCATTCACCGGCGGGTTGCTGCAGGCGGCGTCTTCAGTGGTGGCGCAGCCGAATTTGGTCAAGAAGGTGGTGTTTCCGCTGGCGCTGCTGCCTTTGGTGCCGGTGCTGGCGGCGTTCGTCGAGAGTTCGATGGGGCTGATGGCCTTAATTGCGCTCGTGGCCTTCACAGCGCACACGGCACACAGCACCTTGTGGCTGCTGCCGCTCGTGTGGCTGCCTCAACTGCTGCTAACGGCGGGTTTGGGGTACTTGGGGGCGGGTCTGACGGTGTTTTTGCGGGATATTCCCCAAACTGTGGGAGTAATTCTCAATTTTTGGTTTTATTTGACGCCGATTTGCTATCCGGCTTCTGTGATTCCAGAAAATTGGCGGGCGGCGGTATTTTGGCTGAATCCGATGGCGGCGTTTGCTGAAATTTACCGCGATTTGGTGTTGGTGGGGCAGGTGAAGCACTGGGGCGAGTGGGGTACGGCTTCAGTGATATCGTTAATAGTGTTTGGCGCAGGCTTGTGGTCGTACCGCCGCTTGCGACCGGCATTTGCCGATGTCCTGTAAGTTTTTAAAGCTCTCGGAAGAAGTGACGGTATTCACCTGATTATTTTCAGTTTTAATAGCAGCTATGCCTGAACTCGCAATTTCACTGAAAAATATGTCGAAGTGCTTTAAGCGCTACAGACATCCCGCCGACCGGTTAAAGGAGATTCTACTGCCAGGTAAGAGCAGAGCTGAGGAATTCTGGGCGCTGCGCGATATCAATCTGGAAGTGCCAAAAGGGCAGACCTTGGGGATTGTCGGGCGCAATGGATCTGGAAAGAGTACCCTGCTGCAAATTGTTGCCGGCACTCTGGGGGTAACAGAAGGGGAAGTGAAGGTGAACGGGCGCATTTCAGCGCTCTTGGAGCTGGGGAGTGGGTTCAATCCGGAATTTACTGGCCGGCAGAATGTTTTTTTTAATGGCCAGTTGCTGGGGTTGAAGCATCGAGAGATTGAGGAAAGGTTTGATGAAATTGCTGCGTTTGCGGATATTGGCGATTTTATCGAGCAGCCGGTGAAAACTTATTCCAGTGGGATGTTCGTCAGGCTGGCGTTTGCGGTGGCTACCAGCGTGGACCCGGATATTCTGATTGTGGATGAGGCGCTTTCTGTTGGGGATGAAGCTTTCCAGCGCAAATGCTTCGCTCGCATCCAAACGATTCAGGATAGAGGGGGAACAATTTTGTTTGTTTCTCACGCCGCTTCGGCGGTGATAGAACTTTGCAATGCTGCAGTGTTGATGGATCGGGGGGAATTGCTGCTGTCTCACAAGCCGAAGTTGGTGATAGATAAATATCACAAATTGATTTACGCTCCGCCGGAGAAGGAAAAGGTATTGCGGGAAGAAATACGCAGCTTGAATCAGGCGAGTGTGAGTCCGATCAAACAACAGCTTGCCGGTCGCGAGAAAAGCCCGCTCTCAGTTGTGCCCAGTCGCGCCAGTGCGGAGGAGAAGTGGCTGCGGGAATTCTATGACCCGGATTTGGTGCCGGCGAATACGATTTCCTATGTGCCTAGGGGTGCCCGGATTCTCAACCCCCAGATCACTACACTGGACGGCAAAATTGTCAACTATCTGAATAGCCGGAACAGTTATATCTACACTTACACGGTTGCCTTTTACAAGCAGGCTGACAAAATCCGATTTGGCATGCTGGTGAAAACCCTGAGTGGGTTTGAGCTTGGGGGCGCTTCGGCTTCGGCTTCAAGTCAGTCGATAAGCTGTGTTGAGGCGGACACGACAGTGATTGTGAAATTCCACTTCAAATGCCTGCTGAATCCGGGCGTGTATTTTTTAAATGCCGGTGTGACAGGAATTGTGGACGGGAATTTTACCTACTTGGCTCGCTGTATTGATGTCGCGATGTTTAGGGTGCAACCTCAAAGCAACTCTCAGGCTAGCGGCATCGTTGATTTGATGATTGAGCCGAGCTTTTCCGTGGTGGAGACAGGGAAAAAAGTGGAATTTGTCTGAGGTGTGCCGGGATGCCGTTGGACAAACCTCTCCCCCCCTACCCCCCCTCCCCTGCAAGACAATAAGTAGGGTGCGTTCCCGGGGGGG
>CAZJNL010001010.1:0-2595 GCA_964546515.1 uncultured Oscillatoria sp. | reverse complement strand
GGGGAGTTTGAGGGGTTTTTCGATGAGTGGAAAAAGTGGAAATCATCCTTCTACTGTGCAACGCCAATTATCCAGCAAGCGTGCCGGCTTTCAACAGCTAGGGAGCTCTGCTATTATCTGAAAGCAAATTACATACCCGGCAGGTTGAGTCCGCCTGTGAGTTCTTCCATGCGCTCCCGCATGGTTGCGGTGGATTTGTGGTAGGCATCTTTCATCGCCGCCAAGACGAGTTCAGAAACCACGTCCGCTCCTTCTCCGAGCGCATCCGGTGAAATTTCCACCCCACGGGGTTCTTGGTTCCCACTCAGGTAAACCTTGACCAAACCGCCACCGGCTTGTCCCTCGATTTCTATTTCGTCGAGTTCTTCTTGGAGCCTTTTAGCTCCTTCTTGTACCTGCTGGGCTTTCTTAAAAGCTTCGGTCAGCTCTTTCATTTTCCCCAGACCGAAGCCAAATCCCTGTCCTTTTGTCATAATTCCTTGACTCTGAATCGATTAGGCTTGTTTGTGACAGACTCTCGTCTAAGCGCTGGGCGCTTGCAGCGGGCTGATAGACCGGTCGAGTGTGAGCTACCAGCTCGTTCTCACCGGCGCATGGGTTTGACTGGGGCAGCGCGGACTGGCACGCCGGCGCGGACTCCCTGCCATTTTACCAGAGAGCGAGGTGCTCCCGACCGACGGGTGCTACAGATAACCATCTTATCAATTACGACTCCCCCTAGCAGAGAGACAAGCGAAATGTCACCGAAAAAGTCAAGAGTGAAAAGTGACAGCCGGTAGCAGCGCTCACTTTTCACTCTTAACTGAAATAGTCCCCCGCCGCACCGGTGCAGCCGCCGGCCCCAGTAGGGGCGAAACGGGAAGCGCCAGAGCAACAGCTAGCTGCCTGTAACGGGGCGGATGGCGCGGGATGGTTAAATAGGTTGAAACTCTCCAATTATCTTAACTTCTGGTTCTAAAAGCACAGACCAGCGCTTTTCCACCTGCTCCTGAACGTAGCGGATCAGTTGGAAGATGTCGCTGGCTTTCGCCCCACCACAGTTGAGAATAAAGTTAGCGTGGCGCTGGGCGACTTGGGCACCTCCGAGCTGGTAACCCTTGAGGCCGGTTTGTTCAATTAACCAGCCGGCTTTGTGGGGAGTGGGATTGCGGAAGACACTGCCACAGCTGGGCAAGTGGTAGGGTTGGTTCATCTGCCGCTGCTTGAGATGGTGTTCCGTTTCCGCCATCACCTGAGCGGGTTCAGCGCCGGGCCGCAACTGGAAAGTCGCCTGGGTGACGAGGCGATTGCCGCCTTGCAGCAGGGAGGTGCGGTAGCGGTAGCCCAAGTCTTGAGGGGTGAGAATTTCAACCCTGCCGTCAGGATTGAGCACCTGGGCGCTCACCAAGATATCGGCAGCGCAGCTGTGGTGGGCACCGGCATTCATCACCACAGCGCCGCCAACGGTGCCGGGAATGCCAACTGCCCACTCCAGCCCTTGCCAGCCGCGCTCAGCAGCTTGCCAAGCGAGGCGGACGAGGGGTTCTCCAGCGGCAGCTGTGACAGTGCCCGTTTCTGCATCAAAGTGGCTGTGGCGCAGGTAGCGCGTGCAGATCACCAAACCGGGCAGCCCCTGATCGCTGACTAATAAATTGGAGCCGGCACCTAAAAGCGTCACCGGCAGTCGTTCAGAGATAGCCCAGTAGAAACCCGCTTGCAAATCTTCCCAGCGTCGGGGAGCGAGATACCACTGAGCCGGCCCGCCCACGCGATAGGACGTTAAAGTGGCCAAAGGCACTTGGGGCTTGATCTGGCAATCCGTTCCCGGCAGGTAAATGGGCGAATGCTTAAGCTTCTCTTGTTTCAAAAAATTGGCCTCCGGAGTGGCGAGCGCACCAGAAGCGTTGAGGGCAACAGCAGGATCGTAGGAAAGAGTCATGATAATCCCAGTGCTTAAATTCCTATAGACCTACTTTAAAAGTTGGTCAAAGAGATTTTGTTCAGGTTTTGTTAGGGGACTAGCAGCCTGCGCCATCCGGTATGGCCAGATAGCTGGTTTAACTAGCCATATTCTGCTCAGCTGCTTCATAAAAGGCCATCACCTCTGGAATCACCTGATTCAAGTTGCCCGCTCCCAGAAACAGGGCGATGTCACCCGGGAGCAGTATTTCACTGAGGAACGCAGAGACTGACTTCAAGGAAGGTTGATAGTGCACCCGACGAGGGTGGACAGAAGCAATCAAATCTGCAACTTGCTGACCGCTGACTTGCCCCAAGTCAGGCTCACCGGCGCTGTAAATATCAGTGATCACAGCGATGTCGGCATCGTTAAAAGACAGGGCAAATTCTTCTAAAAATGCCTGGGTGCGGCTGTAGCGGTGGGGTTGAAAGATAGCCACAACTCGCCGACCGGCGGTTGACCCCTGCCCTTGGGCGTGCAGGCGAGCCGCTGCCAGGGTGGCGCGGATTTCGCTGGGGTGGTGGGCGTAGTCATCCACAAACAGAATGCCGCTGTACTCGCCCCGATGCTCAAAGCGGCGGCGAGCTCCTCCGAAGGTGTGCAAGCCCGAGGCGATCGCGGAAAAGTCTAAGCCGAGCTTTCGACCGACTGCCACT
>CAZJNL010001009.1:0-2603 GCA_964546515.1 uncultured Oscillatoria sp. | reverse complement strand
AGGCCGGTTTTTTCTCTCCCCCCTGCCCAGACCCCTTAACCCCCTCTTCCCTGCCTGTTCTGCTGCAATTGAAGCTCCTGAAGCTGCGAAGCCTATTTTTAAAAGAGGTGGATCTGCACGCTCAGTGGTGACAGGGGTATTCAGTGAGTCAAACACATGAAAATTGAGGACATCTATCAATTTTTTCGAGACCCCCCTCCCATTTATCTGAACAAGGAACTCACCGTGTGTTATGTCCTTTCTGTCTTATTGCGCGGAGATTCCTGCGGGACAGAACTGATCCAAAGACTAGAGCGGGAATACCCACCTTACCGGCTCTCTGACACTGTCCTTTACAGCGCTCTCAAATTCCTGGAAGACCAACAGGCGATCCTGGGTTACTGGAAAAAACTTGAGGGACGCGGACGCCCCCGGCGCATGTATCTCCTTCACCCGCACTGGCAATCGCAGGCTGAGGATTTAGCCCGTCTTTGGCAGGAGTACATAGCTGGGCGCAACCTCACACCCCAACCCCAACAAAGTCAGCGACCTGCCAGTGAGCAAACCGAGTAGTTCCAGCAGGGTGCCGAGTGCTGCGGCGGCGTGGGGCCAATTGTCCCCGGCCAAAGCTTGCCCGGGGCCACCGACTGCCCCATTCAGCTGTCACGCATTTAATTTTTCTATTTAGGTTGAGGGTGAGATGGTGAGAGGTAGAGATAGGGAGAAGAATTGACTGTTTTTCCCATTCCCATTCAAGAGCAGATTAAATGCGTCGCCCCCTAGGTATCTGGCATTGAGCGCCGCTTTCAAGTAAACTTATGTAAACTACTGGACATCAATTGAGATGAATTCTCCGATTCTCTCATCCACATTCCTGCTGACGCTATTGTTGGCAGTGGGTCTGTTTTTCTTCATTCGGGCTTCCGTCAAAGACAGAACCTCCGAAGAAAAACTCATTTCATCGCAATCCGAAGAATCCCTTCTCACCCAACTGCAGCAGTACTTCTCCGGGCGTGCCTACCGAGTTGCGGCAGTTGATGCTGCCCAAAACCAAGTCACGTTTGAAGGATATGTGCAGCCCAGCTGGTTTCTGGCCATTTTCCTAACGCTGCTGGCAGGAGTTGGCACCCTTTGTCTGGCGCTGGTTTTAGCGATCCTTCTCCCCCAACTGGGGAACGTCTTTCTAGGGCTGCTTGTCTTGGCACCGGCAGCTGGACTGTTTTACTGGCAAAGAGCTGGGCGTCGGGAGAAAGTTTGCCTCAAACTGGAAACTCTCACCCTAGACGGGAACCGACAGCAGAGTCTGATTACAGTCCAAGCTCATCGAGATGAACTAGCCGAGCTAAAGCGGGCTTTGCCTTTGCAGCCCTGGGAATAGCTCACAAGGAAAATACAGCAGTAGAGACGCGACATGTCGCGTCTCTACGGGCAGGCGCGTGCCCTTTGAACACTCACTATTTAATTTGGCACGCAGCTTTTGAGGCGTGCCGGTTTGAGTTCCAGCCGCAGGCGGTATCAAATGGAGCGTGTGCCCTCAAGACTACCGCCTAGGGTTTGCACAAGACACGCCCAGGCGTTCTTACAGCAGCCCACCGGGAGGCAACACCCCTCTCTACTGGCTCTCCGACTCCAGCAGATTTATAGAGTTCTATACTTTATTCTGTTTTTTTATCAATGCCACGACTTAAATCAATAAGGGAGCGAGTCGCACTCAAGCCCGCTCGCAGAGCACCCTAGCTGAGTGCAGCGAGCGTGAGCTTGAGCCCCCAGCTCCCACTTCCCAACAGCGGTGAGTCCTCCCCTCCCGTGCCGGTGTGCGCGATTTCAGCGGTTACTAGCTGCAATCGCATTATTGGCTGTAGTGTTCTCCAGCATTTTCAGGCTGGGGAACAGGAAATGGTTTTCTTCGACATACTGCGCCCCAAACAGACCCTTTTCTGCCCAGAAGTACCGGTCAGTGGTATGTTCGTTCCGTTTGACAAGCAGCAAAGCTGGTGGGAGGATGCCCTCGGCGTGGATAAACTTGCGAGCGGCTGTAACTGGTTTATCTTCGCCACTTTCGATACTATATTGAGGCACATGCTCCAGAATTCGACGCCCTTCTTGGCGACGACGGCTCTTACGCTTACGTCTCCTGGCCAACCTCTTTACCTCCTCTTTCAGCCGACGGGTGTAGTGTTAGTAACAAAAACCGACGCTAGTATATCGGTTTTGGCACAAAAATTCAACTTCTCTTAATTTTTTGACACGAAGCCTGGAATGCAGGTGCGACAAGGCTTAGACTGGTCTGGCCCCCCTTCAGTGTTGCGTCGGTCGGGAAAGTTTTAACAAAAATATGAATATCTTAACAAAACGCAAAAAAAGAGGCTCTGCCAGTCGGGGGCAGTCAGACTGGGCGAGAGGTGGGCGCAGGAAACAGGCATGAAAATCGCGGCCCCTCTCTGGAAGGATGAAAGAAAAGGGAGAAAAGAGGAAGGATCGACGAGAAAGGAAGATGGGACTTAGGACTTGGGGAAGAGCCTCCCACAAGCCCTCACCCCCACCCAAAGGCCACAAGCGCCCGCCCAAACCCTCACCTGAACGCCCCTAGATGCGGAGCTCTCTCCCCCAGCTATGCCCCCGGA
>CAZJNL010001008.1:0-2611 GCA_964546515.1 uncultured Oscillatoria sp. | reverse complement strand
GGACTGATGAACAGTATGTGGAGTGGGGGATTCGCTTGGGGAAAGACCCAGCCCTGCGGCAACAAATATCCTGGCGACTGCTGCAAGGGCGGCAAACTTCTCCCCTGTGGAATGGGAAACAATTCACCCGCGAGATGGAAAATGCCTACGAGCAAATGTGGGCTAAGTATAGTGGATTCGTCTAAATTTACCATTGCCTCGTTCCCAGGATCTGCCTGAGAACGCTCCTCTGGAGGCAAAGCCTCCTGTCTATAATAACCCAAGTTGCTACCTACAAGTCTAAGCATGCAGATCCCCCCACACCCCCCTTAAAAAGGGGGGCTTTGAGAATGCCCCCCCCTTTTGAAGGGGGGGTAGGGGGGGATCTCGCCAGACTCACTGGTAAGTAGCAACTTAAGTTCTAATAAGCAGATTTTAAATTTTTTTCTAGGTAATTACGAGCGCAATTTGTTATTATGTTGGAAAATTCCCTAACTGAGCTGCTTGAATGGCAGCAGCAAGCCAATCAATACCTCATCCAAGGGGACTACAGCAAAGCCGCCCGCCTATATGAACAGGCAATTGAGGCTGAACCTGATGTGAAATCCCACTACTGGCAGTTGGGGTTAATGTTGCTTTTGCAGGGGCAAGAGGCAGAGGCTACTACAACCTGGCTGCTGGGAATGGTGGGAGGCGAACCAGAACAAATAGAGGAGTGGACAGGGGAACTGGTACAAGTGCTGCTTTCAGAAACCCAACGGCGGGAAGCGCTGGAAGATAATTCGGTAGCTTGGCTAATTCGGGGGCATATCCGAGAACTTCAGCCAGCAGATATTAACAACCTGTTGTATCTGATTCAACTATCTTTTAAGTTGGAAAAGGTTACAGGAGAAGAACTGAGTGATTGGGGAGTTATTGAACTGCTGGAGGGGGCGCAACCAGCCAGCTTTGATGCTGAGTTGCTGCTGCAAGTGCTAAAAAATGTTCTAGACTGCGCCCCGCCGCACCCGTTATCTTTGGAATTTACAGCAGCCTGCTTGCCCCATCTCCAGCAGCATCCTGATTTTTATAGAGTTGTGCTGCACGCCGCAGCCGAAGCCGGCTACTCGATGGGATACCTCGCAATTGCTGCAGGGCTTCTGGAGATATGCCGGCTGGTAAATGACAGCGATGCCGAAGTATTGCGGCATCTCGCTGCTTTTTATCAAAATGGGTTGGACTATGTGAAGGGAATAGAGCTGGCTAAACGGTGCTATTCCCTTGTCCAGACGCTGCCAGAGAAAGTTTTTGCAAATCACTTATTGCTGCGCGGGTTGATGAGTGCCGGCGGGTACTGGGAGGAAGCCTGTTCTGCCTTGCAGCTGCAAGAGTCACTGCTGTTGGATCTGGTAGCACAACATCCGGAAGAACTTCCTCAAGCTACTGTTGCGCGACTGGTGAGTTCAACCTACTTTTTTCCCTACTTTCGAGATGGGGCGCAGCAGAACAGACAGATTCAAAATCAGATATCCCGGCTGTGCCAGGGTTATCTTGAAGGTCTTGCCAGAAAACAAGCGTATGCCTACTCTCAGCGCTCTGTAAACTGTAAAGACATTGCAACTGGTGGCAGTTCAAGACCTTTGAGGATAGGCTACTTATCCCACTGTCTGAAAAGCCATTCTGTAGGTTGGCTGGCACGATGGATATTTCAGTATCATAATTGCGATCAATTTGAAATTCACGCCTATCTTGTAGGCTCTCGCCAGACAGGTGACCCTTTAGAAGCATGGTATATCAGTCAGGTTCCCCACTTTCATAAAGTAGGGAGTGACAATTGGAAGATTGCCGAGCAAATTTCTCAAGATGAGATTGATATCTTAATCGATCTGGATAGTATCACCCTGGATGCCACCTGTGAGGTAATGGCGCTCAAACCGGCACCCGTGCAAGTAACTTGGCTCGGTTGGGATGCTTCAGGACTGCCTGCCATTGATTACTTCATTGCAGATCCTTATGTTTTGCCAGACTCAGCTCAGGATTACTACACGGAAAAAATCTGGCGGCTGCCTCAAACTTATATAGCAGTGGATGGGTTTGAGGTGGGGGTGCCGACTCTCAGGCGCGATGAGTTGAATATTCCCAGCGATGCAGTGGTGTATTTCAGCAGTCAGAAGGGCTACAAGCGCCATCCCGATACAGCGAGATTGCAAATAAAGATTCTTAAAGAGGTGCCAAATAGCTACTTTTTGATTAAAGGTGGCGCGGATGAAGAATCAATTAAAAGGTTCTTTATCCAGCTGGCGGAAGAACAAGGGGTGGATGCCGGTCGCCTGCGATTTTTGCCGCGCGAGTCCTCAGAGGCAATTCACCGCGCCAATTTAGGCATTGCCGATGTGGTTCTGGATACTTATCCCTACAACGGCGCTACCACTACTCTGGAAACTTTGTGGATGGGCGTTCCTCTGGTGACGCGGGTTGGGCAGCAATTTGCCGCCCGCAACAGCTATACTATGATGGTGAATGCCGGTGTGACAGAGGGCATTGCTTGGACTGATGAAGAGTATGTGGAGTGGGGAATTCGCTTGGGGAAAGAACCTGCCCTGCGGCAACAGATATCTTTGCGTCTGCGGCAATCGCGGCAAACCTCTCCCCT
>CAZJNL010001007.1:0-2614 GCA_964546515.1 uncultured Oscillatoria sp. | reverse complement strand
ACCCCCCTCCAGGATGTCACTGCCCGCACCTCCGGAAATTGAGTCAAAACCTCCCAAACCGCTGAGAGTCTCATCCACACTCCCACCGGCAATCGAGTCGCTATTCTCAGTCGCGGAAGTGGGTGCCGGAGTTGGCTGCGGCGTGGGTGCCGGCGTTGGAGTTGGTGTTGGAGTTGGTGCCGGTGCCGGTGTTGGTGTTGGTGCCGGTGCCGGCGTCACAGGAGGTAGGGGTGACGGTGTGGGATCTGGTGCCGGTGTGGGCGCGACAACATTCCCCAAATCGTCAATCGTGATCGCCGTGCTGCTCACCCCCCGCACCACCGCCCAAACTAAGCCGGTAGCTTTATCCTGAATTATCGTGTCACCGGCATTCGCCCCAGTACCCTGAACGATACTCAAGTTCTCAAACGCCAGACTGCCGGTGAACTCAATTAAATCCTGACCATCTCTAAAGTCCGCAATTACATCCGCCTCTGCCAGCGCCGCGCCACCGGCACTGGTGCTGATAAAGAACCTGTCATTTCCATCCCCGCCGGTTAGCGTATCCGCACCCAAGTCCCCATAGAGAAAGTCATTCCCGTTATCCCCATAGAGGAGGTCATTGCCTTTACCCCCCCGCAGCGTATCACTGTCCTGGCCACCATAAAGCGTGTCATTCCCCTGATTGCCATAGAGCAAGTCATCTCCCTGGTTGCCGAACACCAAATCATCGCCGTCGCCGCCCAGTCCCGTATCGCTGCCCAGGTAGCCACAAACAATGTCGTTACCGCCCTCCCCAGACATCTGGTCAGCCTCTTTGCCGCCGCCGACGGTATCATTGCCCTCACCCCCATACACCGTATCATTGCCCTGGTTGCCATTCAGGTAGTCATGCCCTTCATGGCCCATTAAAGTGTCATTCCCCTGTAAACCCAGAATCGTGTCCGCCTCTGGGGACTGATTGAAAAAGTCGTTACCTGGTGTGCCGGTTCTCGTTGACATTTTTACAATTGCAAGCTAATAGTTAGTTGACCCAGCCCCATTGCAGCTGAGCATCCCAGTTACACCCTCAAGGAGGTGTTGAATATCGCCAAATGGCTTATCTCAAATCCTGATTAATTTCCCAAGCGCCTACAAGTGCAGTTTTTGGCCACTTCAGCCTGAGCCAAAAAATTGATATAAAATTGACATTGACAGGAGCGAGTAATTCGTGTATGGCACCAACACTGAAAGCCTCTGAGTCTGGACTGGCCAGAATTCAGCGGGCTAAAAACGAAAAGGGGTGGAGAGTGGGGGACGGAGAATGGCTTCTAGAAGCGAGTAAGATTCTAGAACCAGAAAAAAATTGGTTTCTAGGAGGGCCTTACGCTAACGGCTGCTCAGAAACAACTTGGAACCGTTTTTTGCGAGGCCAAGCCATTGGTACTGCAGCTTTCCAGGCTTTCTGCCAAATTCTGGGACTGAATTGGCAAGAGGTTGTCGAGCGCAACCCCATTGGCACCGGCAGCCCTGACTCCCAGCAAACCGCCAATTCGCGCACCGATTGGGGCGAAGCGCCGGATGTCTCCATTTTCTACGGACGCACCGGCGAACTGGCAGAGCTGAAACAGTGGGTTGTGGACGACAAGTGCCGGCTGGTGGCTATTTACGGCACCGGCGGAATTGGCAAAACGTCTCTGGCGGCAAAGTTCGCTCAGCAGATTCAGAATGAGTTTGAATTTGTCATCTGGCGCTCGCTCTCAAACGCCCCAACCCGCGCACAACTCCTGGCTTCCTTACTCGGATTTTTGTCTGACCGGCAGCCCCCTCAACCCAATTTATCTCACCTCCTGGATTTTCTGCGAACTCACCGCACTCTCGTGATACTGGATGGCGTCGAAACGCTTCTGGCTGCCGGTCAGCCGGCGGGAAAATACCGAGATGAATATCAGGACTATGGGGAGCTATTCAAACTGGCAGCACAGTCAGACCACAAAAGCTGCTTCTTGCTGACCAGTACGGAAAAATCTAAAGAAATTGCCCTGTGGGAAGGAAAGACAAGCCCCGTGCGCTCCTTCAAGCTCAAGGGATTGGAAACTACCGCCGCCTGGGAAATCCTCAGAGAGAGAGAGTTAGTTGAAGAAGCTGAATGGGCCAACCTAATCGACCGTTACGGCGGCCATCCCTTAGCCTTGCGGATAGTTTCCGCGACAATTGAAGAAGTCTTTGCCAACAAAGCTTCCGACTTTCTCAGGGAAACCACATTTCTCGGAGAAATCCGAGAAGTATTGGCCCAGCAGTTACAGCGCCTGTCCGAGTTAGAAAAAAAGGTCATGTACCAGCTAGCCCTCGCAAGAGTGCCGGTTTCCCGCACTGGATTGCGAGAGAGCATTTCCTCTTGCGTCTCGGGAGAGGAACTCACCGAGGCGCTTAAATCTTTGGGATGGCGCTCGCTGATTGAAACACTGACAGAAGACGGGGAAGCTCTTTTCACACTCCTGCCGGTGGTGAGAAAATATGTTATAAATCAGAACAGCTAAACAGAAAGCCGGTGCGACCAGCTATAGCGGTTCTCAGTTCGATCGGGTACGCCGGTTGAAATCGAAACAGTTTAACGAAATCGTTTGCTGTAGGGGCGGGTTCACCCAAGATGTCT
>CAZJNL010001006.1:0-2615 GCA_964546515.1 uncultured Oscillatoria sp. | reverse complement strand
GTCCGCCTGCGCGGACTAAAAGAAGAACGAGACTCTTAAAACCCAAGCCGAAGCGGGTTTTGTCTGTATAGCTGAGGTTTCAACCGCCGAGAGACTGCCGGACACAGCCCTCTATGACAGAGAGCTGGTTCCGCGCCAATGGGAACAAGAAAGGAGAAAAGTTGGGGCTGATTTTAAGCCGCTGCTGCAGGGGGTTCAGATCCAGCAGTCGATGGCTGAGGTGGCAACTGAACATCGCCACTGACAGGCGTTAATTTAACTTCTGTCTTTTCAGCTGCCTTCTTACCAGCGATAACCTCTTCTATTGACTGCGTGAAGTGAGGCTGAGTAACGCACTTGTCCGCATCTGGCTTTTCTTCACTGTCAGCAGCAACCACAGCTTGCAGAACCGCTTTTTTAATATCCCGTCCCGAAACTTCAGTAAACTGAGAGGCAAGTTGATCAAAATCAACGGATTCCTCTACAGGTAGCTGGGGCGGAATTTGAGCTTGCCAGATTTTAGAGCGTGCTGCCTCATCTGGTAAATCGAATTGAACCTGCCAGCGGATGCGGCTGATAAAAGCTGGGTCGTAGTTGCGGATTAAATTCGTGGCAAAAACAACGATGCCATCGTAAGAAGAGAGTTTCATCAGCATGACGCTGCGGGTTAAATTGACAGAGGTATCGGCTGATTGAGTGACATTTTCCAACCGCTTCCCCAAAAAAGAGTCTGCCTCGTCAAAAAAGATAACTGCGTTGTGAGTTTTGGCAAATTCAAAAACCGCCTCAATATTTTTGGGGGTTTCGCCCACATACTTAGATTCGATTTGCGCGTAGGGAACAACTAATATTTTGAGTCCCAACTCGTGAGCGAGAACTTCAGCCGTCATCGTTTTGCCCGTACCAGGGGGTCCCCAGAAATTGATGCAAAGGGCTTTATCGTGCTTGTGCTTTTCCGCCATCCCCCACTTGTGGTAAATGAGTTCATAGTGCTTGAGTTCAGCCAAAATCAGACTGACTTGCCGCTGGGTTGTCTCTGGAAGAATCACCTCACTCAGAGAATATTGCGGTTCCCGCAAATAAGGCGCTAAGTCAATAACAGATTCTGTGGTTTTATCGTCTTTGCCATTGCGAGAAAGGGGCTCACCAGCCGCTTCCATAAACTGATGTAACTTGTCAAGTCTGGGCATTGTAGTTTTCTCCTTTTTTATCGTTGATTCGAGCAACGCCAGTCTAAATACTGGAATGCTGCGAGTGGGTTAAGGGATTTTTCCCACTCGCTTGGCGGATTGTATCCTAATCTACCTGGATGATTAGGGCATCGAAAAATAACTCCCGCTTCATTTGGGCGTAAGGATCTAAACGGTTATCCAGGGATTGGATTAAACCGGAAAATGGATTAGTAGGAAACGGGAAGGAACTGGGAAATTCGGGTGGGGCAACAAATTGCCTGAATAGTGGAGTGAAAAGCGACTCAGCCGTTTTCTTCCAGCGCCGGTATTCAGCCTTTGGCAATTCGTTGTCGAGAACGTAGATGAATTGTAGGTTAGAGTCCGGGATATGGGATTTAATTTCTAAATCTCGGTCATCAAGTTGTGGGACTTGATATCCCTGTCCCTCTTCCCCTTCATCTGTTGCGTAGATCCAGATTTTGAGAGCTTTCCAATCAAGGTTGGGGATGTGGCGACTCGTTTGGAAGATTGGGCGTGCTATTGAATCATCTAAAAAGCGTTCCATTTTCTCACCGATATAGCACTCACCGCCGCGCTTTTTTTGACCTGGAACGCCGATGATTTCAACGGTTCTCAAATTTCCATCAGGGTGAGAAGACCGAAAACCAAGGTTTGTGTAAATACCGACTGATTTATGATTTCGCATGATTGCCTCTTGGGAGATACATTTCGGGTTGGATTAGGACCTTTGTAAACTGTGAATTTTCGAGTTTTGCCGTGTTGTCAAAGGAACATTTGCAGGAGCCTCATCTAATTTAAACCGCTCTGATGGCTGGCTGAGATCGTTGGGATTCCAAGCCTCCATAATGATGTCACCATACAAAAGGTAAAAGATGACGTACAAGATGTAGGCGTATCCAAATGAAGCCAATAGAATGGCGGCTATTAAAATATCCCATAGAGCCTCTAATGTGGAGATTAATCCGCGCACGAAACTCTCCCAAGCTCGCCCCAACCAGTCTGTAACACTGTTGTACAATTTCTTCAACCAATTCCACATGGTAGTAGTTACCTCCAGAAAGTTTTAGGGTTTTGAATCCCTTCTGAGTTTTCCTTACATCTATATATCGGGAGTGGTTTAGAGAAATATGCAGGTTTCCCAGAAATTTATTTTGTTGGGCCAAGCTGCGGATTTCTCCAATGGACTTGCCGGTGTGTAAGACTTTAGCTAGTATCCTGGCGATTAGAAACTCACGCAAAGGCAGACTTTCGCCCGTGCTGAGTGGGGCTAGAATGCAAGAGGGCATTCTCTTGGCCCAGGATTCTGTTTGGCTGTAGCCTTCTATAGATACATCGGGCTGGCTAAACTGTTTTATGCGGGGGGTGGGAAAAAAATTTCTCGAATTGTGGCAAATCCCAAATAGATCCGGAGTAACTCGTAGGGTGCGTTCCCTATCTCACCCT
>CAZJNL010001005.1:0-2617 GCA_964546515.1 uncultured Oscillatoria sp. | reverse complement strand
ACTGCTGTCGGCAGCAGAATGGCAATCACAGCCAGATTCATTGACGAAGCGTTCGTCCTGGCCACAATCGGCTGAAATGTCTGCTCCTTGTAGCGCAAGCCGCCCAAAAGCATCGACAAGCCCATCACTAAAAGCAAGTTGCCGATAATCGAGCCAATGATACTGGCTTTGACGACATCAATGACTCCTGCTTTCAGCGCCACCAGACCGATAATCAGTTCCGTAGCGTTGCCAAAGGTAGCATTTAACAGCCCCCCCAGGGAAGGGCCAACGACGACAGCGATTTCTTCCGTGGCTGTGCCCATCCAGGCGGCCAGGGGGACAATGGCCAGTGCGGAGAGAATAAACACCGGCAGCGATCCCCACTCCAGGAAGTGGGCGGCAATGGAAATCGGGACAAACAATAGCAGGACTAAAAATATTTTGTTTGCTGACATTCAGGTTTCTCAGATAGAGTGAAATTTCAGTTTAGCCAAGGTGGCAGTTCTTGCCGAGGGCGCTGCGGAACTTGCGCCACCAGACTCTCGGATAACCGCTTCGACCGCAAGTGCCTTCCATGCAAAATTTCAACCAATCCGTTGTATTTTTTGCAACACAATCTTTCATTTTGCCTTGCGGTTGATGAAAGTTTTGTGATCAACTGACAAGCCGTTGAACAGATGAGCCTGACGGGCCGGTGAGAGCGGCTATTAATACTGTGCGTCTCCGCCGCACCGACTGCCAGCACTCCCGATGTAAAGACCGGAAATTTCGCGTCTCTACATCGCCGACCGCTAATGGCCTGACAGCACAGGGCTCAGAGCCAATCACCCTCTCTGCTAACCGGATTCGACCGGCTTTGATGGCCAACCGCAGGCCTGACAGCTTGCCGACTGAGCGTAAATACATTTAGTTTGCATTATAAAAGTTAAGGGTTTTGTGCGCGTCTGAAGAAAATTCAGACTTTCATAAAAACAAGTCAGAATTGATCGCAAATTAAATGGCTAAAGCTTGGCGCGTCAATCCAGCAGTCTGTCTAGCCGGCAGGCAAATTCTATTTATCGTCTTGGATTGGGTAATATGACAGCAACTTCCGATACCGCGTCTTTAGGTTCAGCTGCCGGTGAAATCACTGGCACAAAGGCGGCTCAAGACCGGCTAGAAACGGCAAAAGACGCGCCAGAAAGCAATCCCCTACAGACAGCCACCGGCGTTTAGATCGCCATTCACGGACATTTCTACCCGCCGACGCGCGAAAATCCCTACCAGGACGCGATTTCGCGCCAGCCTTCTGCAGCACCCTTCCACGACTGGAACGAACGGATTGACAGCTCGTGCTATCGCCCGAATGCCTTTGCGCGGGTGTTGAATGACCGGGGCTTCCTCGTGGGAATCGTAAACAACTATGAGTATCTCAGCTTTAATATCGGGCCGACACTGATGTCGTGGCTGGAACCCTACGACGTGGAAGTTTATCAGCGGATTCTCGACGCTGACCGCAAAAGCAGCGAGCGCCTGAACGGTCACGGCAATGCTACCCTTGCAGGTTTACAACCACACGATCATGCCCAAGGCTAACGAGCGGGACAAATACACCCAAATTCGCTGGGGGAAGGAAGATTTCCGCTGTCGGAGGCCTGAGATCCCGAAGGCATGTGGCGGGCGGAAACCGCAGTGGACTATCCCACCTTGGAGGCGCTAGTCACGGAGGGGATTAAGTTGATTATCCAGGCTCCTTCCCAAGCTCAGCGCTGCCGGCCCACACCCCCCGATGCCAGTGACGGGGAGGGCGAACCGGAATGGTGCGAAGTGGGCGGGGGGCAAATCGATGCCACCCGCCCCTATCGCTGTTTCTTGCCGGGAAGCGCGGGGGCAAAGTACCATCTTTTTCTGCGATGGCCCGATTTCGCGGGACATGGGCTTTAACGATGTCCTCGACAGCTGCCACAACTTGGCGGGGCGCATCGGTATGGCGGTGCGCGGGGATAACCGCCCCAGCCAGCTGATTGCTGCGGCACGGGGAAACTTTTGGTCCCCACAAGCGGGAGAAATGCCTCGCCTACGCCTTGACGCAAGAGTTTGTCCAGCGCGGCTGGACGGTGACGAACTTTGCCCATTACTTGAGCCTCCACCCCCCGACTTGGGAAGTGGAACTCAAGCTGGTGACGGCTTGGAGTTGCTTTCACGGAGTCAGCCGCAGGCCTGATGACTGGGGTTGCGGCAGCGGCGGCGGCAGGCACCAAAAATGGCGTCGCCCGCTGCGGACGGCGCTCGACTGGCTGCGCGATCTGTTGATTGAGGTTTGTGAAGATGCCGGTCGCCAGCTGTTCCGCAATCCCAGGCTAGGGCGGGATGAGTACATTCAGGTGATCCGCGACCGCTCTGTGGAAAATGTTGAGCGCTTCCTCGCCCGCCACGCACCCGCAGCAGCTGTCGCCGGCTCAACAGGTAGACGCCCTGCGGCTGCTGGAAATGCAGCGCGTAGCAGCAGCCACGCAGCCCTGCTGATGTACACGAGCTGCGGCTGGTTTTTTGAGGAAATGTCGCGCCCGGAGGGGGTGCGGATTCTCCGCTCCGCCGCCTGGGCGCTGGAACTTGCCGGTGAAGTTGCAGGCGTGCAGCTGGAAAAGCAATTTGT
>CAZJNL010001004.1:0-2621 GCA_964546515.1 uncultured Oscillatoria sp. | reverse complement strand
GTTCAATCTTTACTGCCGGCAGCCTTAGCCATTAGCTTTGTCGGGTTTATGGAAGCCTTTGCCGTTGGCCAGTTTTTGGCGAGCAAGAAACGGCAAAAAATAGATGCGAATCAAGAATTAATTGCCTTGGGTGCGGCAAATGCCAGCGCCGCCTTGACAGGGGGCTATCCCATTACAGGCGGGTTGAGCCGGTCGGTGGTCAATTTTTCTGCCGGCGCAAATACAGGGCTAGCATCCATTATAACCGCTTCCGTTATTGCCGTCACCCTCATGTTTCTCACGCCGCTATTTTATTTTCTCCCCCAAACCAGTTTAGCGGCTGTTATCTTAGTAGCTGTAGCGAATTTACTGGATTTTGCCACGCTCAAACGCCTGTGGGCTTATGATAAAGCCGATGCGATTGCCTGGTGCGCGGCATTTGTGGCGGTGCTAGCAACCAGCGTGGAAAAAGGGATTGTTATCGGGGCGGCAATTTCTCTGGCGCTGCACCTGTGGCGCACCAGCAAACCTCATATCGCCATTGTGGGGCGCGTGGGCGAAACCGAACATTTCCGCAACGTGATGCGACACGAGGTGAAAACTTGCCCTCACGTTTTAGCGATTCGGGTTGACGAAAGCCTTTATTTTGTGAATGCCAAATACCTGCAAGATTATGTGCTGAAAACCGTGGCAAACACCTGCCAGGTGAAACATTTGGTTTTGGTGTGCGGAGCCGTCAATATTATTGATGGCAGCGCTTTGGAAACTTGGCAAAGTTTGATAGCTGATTTAAAGACAATGGGGGTGGAATTTTACATGTCAGAAGTGAAAGGGCCGGTGCTGGACAAACTAGAAAAAGTCGGGTTTGTGGCGGCGCTGGGGAGCGAGCGCATTTTCTTAAGCACAGACCAAGCCATGCGCAAGCTAGAATGTGTGTGAGCGGTGGGAGCCGGTTAAACTAGGGCATAGGGCATAAGTTCGGTGGCACGGTTATTGCCGAGTGGCAAATGTGCCTTGTAAAGACGCGATAAATCGCGTCTCTACAATACCGGCTCAATCCTCAAAAATTGCCCCGCGCACCGTCAGAGCTTGCTTCATCGCCTGAGAAATTCCTGAATTGCCGGCAAAGCGAGCACGCTCCACATTCGCACCCGTCAAATCCGCACGAGTCAAGTCCGCACCGGCAAGATTAGCTCCCACCAGATTCACGCTAGTTAAATCAGCATTTTTCAAATTAGCACCACTCAGCAGCCCGTCGGCAAGATTGGCGCGGCATAAATACGCACTGCTCAAATTCGCCTCACTCAGCAGCGCACCGGCAAGATTAGCACCGCTGAGGTTCGTGCGCAGATCCGCACTCGTCAAATTAGCGCGGCTGAGATTAGCGCCGGCAAGGTTCGCATTCGTCAGCACCGCGCCGCTGAGATTAGCGCCGGCAAGATTCGCGCCAGCGAGATCCGCCAGATTCAGATTAGATCCCGCAAGGTTAGCCTCCCGCAAATCCGCACGGCTCAAATCCGCATAGTGCAAGTCAAGCTCGCTCAAATCCGCACCCGCCAAATCCACATCTGGATTCAGCCCCAAACTTCTCGCCAGCGCCACAAAGTCAGATGTTTCGCTATTGCAAAACAGTTCCCGGGCGAGCGATCGCTGCAGCTGCAAGCACCCAATCGCCTGCGCCGCATTTCCCAGCGACTTGTAAGCCAATCTCAGATTTCCCAGCGCCTGTGCCTCAACTTGCCGGTCGGACATTTCCCGCGCTATTGCCAGACGCAGCTGCAGGTATTCTATCGCCTCACCGGCATCTCCCAACTCCAGGAAAGCATTTGCCAAATTCTGCAGCGCATTCCCCTCTCCGCGCCGGTCAGAAATTTCCCGCGCTATCGCCAAATGCTCTCTATAGCATTCAATCGCTTTTGTCAAGTTTCCCAGCGCCTGATAAGCGACTCCCAGATTTCCCAGCGCCGCTCCCTCCCGCCGCCGGTCTTGAATTTCCCGATAGCTCGCCAGCGCTTGTTGCCAAGACTCCAGTGCAGCCTCAAACTCACCCGTCTGATACTGCTCAATTCCTTGTTTCAGCAGCCGAGCCGCTTCAGACATCATTTTACTTCCGCTAGAATAGTAATGTTACTTTCGGGGGTGGCGATCCGGGCTGTCACAGCTGTTGGCACTGGGCACTGGGCACTGGGCATTGTTAATTCCCCTCGCCGGTCTTCTAATTGCAGTCAATCAACTGGACATGATATCAGCAAATGCGCGGCAACGTTAAACAGCCCGCCGTGAGAAATGCAGGCATTAGGTACAGGGCTAATTTCGCCTGTGCGCTCGCCAGAGCTATCAGCACCGGCAGAGCGCAGCAGCTCACAACTGCTCACAACTCCTCAAAAATCGCGCCAGAGCGCTTCAAATCGGCTTCCATCTCCTCAGACAGCCCCGAATCTTTCTTGAATCGCGCCTCCTGCACCAAAGCACCGGCCAGGTTAGCGCCGGTGAGATTAGTTAAGACTAAACCAGCATGGCGCAAGTCAGCACCGGCAAGGTTGGCGTCACTCAAATCAGCATCACTGAGATTGGCATTGCTGAGATTCGCCTCCCTGAAATTGGCACCCCTGAGGTTAGCGCCGCTCAAAGAAACCAGCGCC
>CAZJNL010001003.1:0-2632 GCA_964546515.1 uncultured Oscillatoria sp. | reverse complement strand
AACGGAGCTTGCTGAGCAGCGGAAACCCACAGCAAACGTTTCGCCCGCGTCATCGCCACATACAGCAACCGGTACTCCTCCGCCGTCTTCAAATAACCGGCTTGCTCCCACGCAGCGCCCACATCTGGCAAAGGATACTGACCGTGCAAACTGGCGCGAATTTGCGCTCTCGCCACCTCCGCCAGCGTGAACTCCCCCAGAAACTGCATCTGCGGCGGAACCCACAGACGCCCCGGAATCGTTTGCTCGTGCAAAAAGGGCAGGAAAACATAATCCCAATCCAGCCCTTTTGCCTTGTGCATGGTGATAATCGTCAGCTGACCGGCACGAATGTAAATCGACTCCGCCTCATCCGGATCTACCGGCTCAAACCGCTCGGAACTGACAATTTCACTCAGCACCGCCAGCAAAGCACTCATAGAATTATTGCCAACAGTCTGCTGCGCCACCCTTTCCGCCAACTTGTCAGTCGTTGCCAGCTCAGCTTGGTCGTAATTCAGCGCCAAAGCCACAAACGAAATCAAATTATAGATCGGCAATTCCAGGCGAGCGCGAAGCAAACTGCAACAAAACCGCCGCGCCAGAAACACCGGCTCGGGTTGCGGCTCAGCCAGCGGTCCCGGATAGAGGAACTGCTCTGGTAAAATAGCGAGAGCGTCGAGGTCTTGCGCCGGGATCAGCTTGCGAGCCACTAAAACCGTGAGAGCGGCTTTCAAATAGTCAGGCGAGTGGGGGCGCTCCAGGAATTGCAGCAGCGCCATAATTTCCGCCGGCACATGAGACCGGCGCTCCTGCTGACCCACTTCATAAACCTTAATCCTGTCTTGATACATACGCCCGATCTCACCGGCTAACCACTCCCCTTGCCGGTTTTCCCGCACCAGCACCGCCGCCTTGTGGTCGGGATGTTCATCAAACAGCTCAATCACCCGCTTCCCAATCAGTTCTGCAGTTTGAAATATATCTCGCGGCGTGTAAATTTCCAGCCCGCGACCGACTTTATCTGGATTGGCGTCGGGTTGGGGATCGCCGTCGTCAACCGCTCGAATTTTCTGGTCGCGAAAAGGTGCATCAGCTATAATTTGGGGGTTAGCAAAGCGTGCATTAGAGTGATCCTGCGTTCCAGACGCGATAAATCGCGTCTCTACAAAACGCTCCCCCGCTTTCCCGCTCCCCGGCTCTTTCATATAGGCGCGGTTCACCCATTCCAGAACAAAATTAGCCGCATCTATTAGAATCTGATTGCTGCGACCGGCTCTATCCATCGTCGCCAGCAGATTTCGCTCGCCGCACTCTTCGCAAAACTGGCGGAAATAAATAGGATCAGCCGGCGTAAACGTCGAATTAATCGCTTGATTCGGGTCGCCGACTCGGATAAGATGGGGGGGGAGGTGCGGCTGTGCGGGGTCAGTCGCCAGAATTTCCAGCAGCTTCGTTTGCAACGGCGTAGAATCTTGCGCCTCATCTTCAAACACTGCAAACACTTTGCCTTGCTCCAGCCGGCGGGCGGTTTGATTCTCCAGCACCCGCAGCGCCGCCAGAATCATATCGTCGTAGTCGATAAACTGGCGCGATCGCAGCAACTTCTCGTAATTTTCATACAGCCCCGCTGAGATTGCCAGAATCTCGTACTCGTCTCTTGCCAGCTCGCTCAATACCCGCAATTGCTGCGGTTGCAACCCCGACGACTTCGCCTCGTGAATCACAGTCAACGCCAGATTCGGCAGCACATCCGTGCGCAGCACAGACTGCCGGCGCAGTCGCTCCGTTTCCTCCCCCTCAAATTGCCGCCCCTCCACCAGCATTTGATACCGGCGCGGATTGCCTGCAATCCACTGCTCGACACAGGCGCGAACCAGCCGGTGACTCTGGTTCGGCGTCACCAGCGTCGCATTCTCCAGACTCAAACCCGACAGATCCTGATGGCGGATGGCAATATTCAGCGCCAAACCGTGCAGCGTGTGGACAGCAAACCCGATTTGCGGTAAAGACAGCTTCTCCAGGTATTGACGAATTTTGCTTTTTATGTTATGCGCGGCGGCGCGGGTGAAGGTGACGACGACTAGCTGGCGGCGCGGGTGCAGCTGGTGGCGCTCAATGACTAAAGCCGCCGCCGCCGCCATGCCGGTGGACTTGCCGGCACCGGGCACAGCCGAAACCGCCAGCGGGCCACCCTGCCAGTCGGCCATTTGTTGCTGTCCCGATCGCAGTCCGTCGCGGATGCAGCTCCGCGCCGCTTCCCGCAAGGCTGCCGGTGAGAGGGCTGGCGTCTGGGTGTCCGCATCCCCAGGAATTCCACTGTTATCCGAATCGTTTGGCATCGTTTGCTTGGCGAGGGAATTTTTTGCCGGTACTCATTCAGGACTTACGCAAAACTGCCAGTCTTAGATCCCCCCAACCCCCGTGAACTAAATTAATTCCGCTGGCTCCCCCCTTTTTAAGGGGGGCGGGGGGGGATCAAAAGGGGGGCTTGTATTCTACCCCCCTTTTTAAGGGGGGCTAGGGGGGATCTGGGGCAAGAGACTCAAGCGTGCGCAAGTCCTGTAATTCTGAGTTTATAACCCGAGCGCATTTTTGCGCAGGCTTTCCATCCGAGAAACCCGGTTTCTTTAAGAAACCGGGTTTCTTAACC
>CAZJNL010001002.1:0-2635 GCA_964546515.1 uncultured Oscillatoria sp. | reverse complement strand
GCCCTCTTGGCCATGTTAGAACTCGCCGGTCGCTATAAGGACGGCGAGCCGATGCAAATTCGGCAAATTGCGGCGCTGCAAAATATCCCTGACCGGTATCTGGAACAGCTGCTGGCCTGCTTGAGACGCTGCGGGCTGGTTCGCAGCCTGCGTGGGGCGAAGGGCGGTTACCTCCTGGGTCGCGAGCCCTGGAAAATTACACTCCTGGAAGTTGTGGGCTGCCTGGAGGGATTGGACGAGCAGCCGTCTGAAAGCGACTCGTCTGCCAAAACTGTCGAGACTGCCGTAGTTTGGGATATCTGGCTTGAAGCGTGTCAGGCTGCTAATGGTGTGTTGCAAAAATATACCTTGCAGGACCTGTGCGACCGGCGAGATGCTAAGCGTCAGCTCGATATTATGTATTACATATAAACGCTGATCGGTCACGAGTCACTGGTCGTGGGTGACAGCTGACAGGTGACAAGTGATTCCCGATTGCTTGCTGCCTGCGTTCCCAGACGTGCGAGCCAGTCACGGATTTATGTAACAAATTGTGTGTTATTGTGGGAATCAAGCATGAAATTTGATAATTTTAAAGGAGCGGGCATTTTTATCTCACTTATTCCACTTATCCGTGCGATATGTCACCCCAAGATAAGCAGCTCAGCATTGGGGAGTTGAGCCAACACCCCTTGCCAGGTGGGAGCGAGGCAAGAAAAATCAAAGCCATTAAAACGGCAGCAGGTCAAAGGCGATACGACCTCGACGCCTATCTCTCATCAACCCCCAATGCAGTTAGAGATTCCCGAACTGTTCTCTAGGCTCGGGTTTAAACCCACAACAAAAAAAATGACCTCAATTGACAAGTTAAGGCTCTCACTCAAAGATATCCAGGGGGAGCGGCCATTACAGAAATTGGCAGCGGACTCAATTCTCGGAGGCGAAACTTCATCGCCATTCTGGAACAAGTTATCGCAGTTGATATCACAGTGCTTGTCGTCGCTCACAAAGATAGATTCGTCAGATTTGGGTTCGACCATTTCCTGGGCTGCTGTGGAAAGTTTGGATGCTGACTCGTGGTTCTCTACCCGCAGAAGCGCAGTCCGCACCTCGAACTCCTGCAAGATATGCGGTCAGTCATCGGCGGTTTCAGCCGCAGGCTTTACGGACTCCGTAAATCCGAAAAAAAGTTTAGGAAAGACCCGGAGTTACAAGTCCAAACCGAGGCATAAGAAATCGAGTGACAAGCTCCCAGCCAATGCAGCTTTGAAAGTGCGGATTTATCCCCAACCAGAATTGCACGAGATTTGGCAGAGGTGGAAAGCTGCTGTCCGCTATGTTTACAACAAAGCTATTGAGGCGTTGAAAGGAGGCTTTGTTGGCGGCAGTTATCAGCTCGAAGCTTGCGTGCTGAATAATCCAACCCTCCCGCAGTGGGTAAAAGATGCACCCTCTTCAACCAAAGCTAATGCTGTTCAAGACGCTTATGACGCTTGGAAGCTGGCAAAAGCAAATGGTGGAGAAGCATGCTTTCGCAGCTGTCGGGCACCAGTTCAGACCGTCAAGTCTGTGGAGACGCGACATGTCGCGTCTCTACGGCTATACGTCATCCACTTGGTATCCGAATTTAACCAAAAATCTTACATTTAAAACCTCTCAACCGCTTCCCAGAAATTGTGAATACGGAACGCAGTTGGTTTATGACAGACGGCGCTGGGCAAGCGATTATTCCAACTCACGTTACCAAACCTCTGACGCAAAATAGCAAGGTAATTGCTCTAGAACCTGGAGTGCGGACGTTTCTGACTGGCTGCGATGGGGAATCGGTCTTGGAGTTTGGCCGGGGAGATATTGGGCGAGTCGCCAGATTGTGCCTTCACCTGGACAAGCTTATGAGCCTGCAGGATCGTCAAGACATCAGAACTAAACAGCGTCGCTCTTACCGTAGTGCTGCCGAACGGGTTCGGGTAAAAATTCGTGACTTGATTGATGACGCCCACTAGAAGATAGCCAGCATGAGCGTGAAAAACTACAAGGTAATCTTCCTGCCAACGTTTGAAACATCGCAAATGGTAAAACGCGCATCGCGGCGCATCAGCAAAAAGACGGCACGAAAGATGCTCACTTGGTCGCACTACCGTTTCAAGCCGACCTTAAAATCAATGGCGGCGCTGCGAAACGTCTTAGTGATTGACATTAACGAAGCTTACACGAGCAAAACTTGCACATTTGGCGGCCATGTTCACACCAAGCTAGGTGGCTCAAAAGTTTTTCACTGTCCCCAGTGCGGTTCTAAGCACGACCGCGACTGGAATGGCGCACGCAATATCTTGTTGCGTGCTTTGTCGGGTGTTACCTTCATCTTAAACGGTGATGTTATAGAGGTATTTGGCAGCGCTTGAAATGTAGCGCTTACGCGCCGCTACGCTAACGAGTGGCTGGCTTTATATCGCTTAAATGCTCCACCCTTAAGCCCTCACCCATGACCCATGACCTATAACCCATTACCGATAAATTATGCGTATTGCCCGTGACATCACTGAATTAGTCGGTCGCACCCCCCTGGTGCAGCTGAATCGCATCCCTCAAGCCGAGGGGTGTGTGGCGCGAATTGTGGTGAAATTGGAAGGAATGAACCCAGCTGCTTCTGTCAAAG
>CAZJNL010001001.1:0-2637 GCA_964546515.1 uncultured Oscillatoria sp. | reverse complement strand
CCGGTTGAGTTTGAGAAAAATTGACAAACTGTCCTGATGGACTGGCTCAAGATGCGTATCAGAAAAGGAAACTCTGATACGGACATCTCATGCGGACTCAGGCGGTTATCGTCTTATCAAGTTTCCTGTTCTTTGGGCTGGCGGTTGCCTCCCAAAGGATTGGGTCCGATTTAACTGAGTTGCTTCCACCCAGCACTTTCCCGGAATTAGCGCAAGAAAAACCAGATTGCGACGATCATCGGGGCAGTGGACGGGTGGAGGAGTGCCAGACGCCCAACGATTCCAGCTCTCAAATCGTGAGTTCTGCCAGATGAGTCTTGCCACCGCTAGAGTAGAGGCAGGGCTGGTGCCCGCTGCTGACTTCTGGCGCATCTTGGCTGCTGCCCTTCGCTTTCAGCTGGCGGGAGAGGCCCACTGGCACAGCTGGCCAAAAGGGAAGCTGTGCTGAGGGTTAACCGTTGTGGGAGTTTCGTGATTAGCAGCAGCTCGTTCGGAGCAGCACCCGTTTTTGTGGCGATCGAAGTCACAAACAGCTGTATGGGTGTTTGGGTTTTTTTATAATTGAATGGTTGAAGGCTTTGAGGTACATGTCAGCAACCCCATGCTTGAAGGCAGGGGCGTTTGTTCGCACTTACGCGGGAACCGTCAGGGTAAAGCAAGCTTGACGTAGCGCAGCTGCTCCTTTAGGAGCATCGCCGGTCTGCGATCTGTGTTTTTACTGAGGCATTTGCAGGCTCGTAAGTGTTTTCTCAGTCCTCAAAAAGCAAAGAACCCCCGCTGTCAAGTCATTTTGATGGGTGGCAAGCTACATGAATTAACCTCAGTCCCAGTCCCTTCCTAGGGATGGGCGCATCTGAGGAGGGCTGCTGACTCACCAGCCAAAACCGGCATTACCTGATTGGGTTATGTCGCAACCATCATGCGCAACAATCAACAGAGGAGTCCGTGACTCCTCCCGATGTAACCATCTTAGGGATTGTGATGACAAACGACCTCGATCTGATCAAACGCCTTAGCCCCAGTGCAATGGATCAGATCATGTTTTATCTTGCCTTCAGTGCCATGAGAACCAGTGGGCACCGGCACGGAGCATTTCTAGATGCAGCAGCGACAGCTGCTAAATGTGCCATTTATCAGACCTATCTGGAGCAGGATCGAAACCTGCGGATGACGGGGCACCTGCATCACATTGAACCCAAGCGGGTTAAGGCGATTGTAGAGGAAGTCCAAGATGCGCTGACGCAAGGCAAACTCTTGAAGATGCTCGGCTCTCAGGAGCCTCGCTATCTGATACAGTTTCCCTATGTCTGGCTGGAACAGTATCCCTGGCAGCCCGGTCGCCCCCGCATTCCAGGCACCAGTCTGACATCTGAAGAAAAGCGCCAGATCGAACAAAGACTGCCACCCAATCTGCCCGACGCCCAGCTGGTCAACTCGTTTCAGTTGATGGAGCTCATAGAATTCCTGCACGCTCGCTCTCAGGAAGATTTACCCCCAGAGCGGCGCATGCCTTTAAGCGAGGCTTTAGCAGAACATATCAAGCGGCGTTTAATCTATGCCGGCACGGTGGCGCGGATTGATTCGCCTTGGGGAATGCCGTTCTACGCTCTGACTCGTTCTTCTTACTCGCCTTCCGATGAAGAAGAGCGCACCTATATTATGGTCGAGGATACCGCCCGGTACTTCCGACTGCTGAAGGACTGGGCGGACCGCCGGCCTGGAGTGATGCGCGTCCTGGAGGAGCTCGATATCCCGCCCGATCGCCTTAACCAAGCTTTAGAGGAATTGGATGAAGTCATCCGCGCTTGGGCCGATAGATATCACCAGAAAGGTGGCTCCACCATGATTCTACAAATGGTTTTTGGCCCTAAAGAGGACTGATAAAGGCGTGAAAAGCCATCTATACTGCAGCGCGAGCCTGCTGAGTGGACTCCTTGCTCGCTTCGGGGCATTCACCGACTGACCTCAGGCTGACGGCTGGCGGCTCATCCCTCAGTCTTCAGTCCTGATTTCTAATACCACTTATTGGTATTTTTGTCAAGCCATTGAGGGCAATATTTTATATAATTTTTTGATTTGGCTGCTTCTACCCTCTCCCCCCAGCACTCCTTATTAAAGAGTGTTGGGGGGAGGTTTGTTTGGCCCTTGATTAGCGTTTGGGGTGCGTTATTATAGCAATGAACAGTGAGCTTAAGACAATCGGCAGGTACGGCGTTCACCGTACCCCAAGGATATTGGGACAGGCAAGATGCCTGGACTACGAGCTAGATTCGGAGGACAGGCATTCGCAGGGCCTCAGTGTTTAATGTCCCAACCAATTGGGCCAGTGCTATAACGCATCCTGGCGGCCACACCGGCACTCCCGGCTGACCCAAATAGCACACAGCCCGCTGTTTGTCAAGAGGGACAGATAAAATTTTATTCAAAAACAGGAAAATCGGGATGACTGGATTTGAACCAGCGGCCCCTTCGTCCCGAACGAAGTGCGCTACCAAGCTGCGCTACATCCCGTAACCACATCCTTACTATAACACCAGTGTATCACATAATCTTGAGTTAGGATCGAAAAGTTGTAACTTTATTAACTCAAACAAGCGCGTGACTGTCAAGCCAGACTGGTTGCGGGTCAAAGCGCCT
>CAZJNL010001000.1:0-2638 GCA_964546515.1 uncultured Oscillatoria sp. | reverse complement strand
CTGTTTGGAGAGCCCGGACTTCACATTGGCGCAAGTGGCGTCATTTTCGCCTATCTGGGTTTTCTGCTCCTGCGCGGCTACTTCGAGCGCAACCTGCCGTCGATTTTGCTCTCCGCAATCGCCTGCTTCTTCTACGGGAGTCTGCTCTGGGGCGTTTTGCCCCAGCACACCGGCATCTCTTGGGAGGGACACTTGTTTGGGTTTATCGGCGGTGCGCTGGCGGCACGCCTGCTGGCGCGGCACCCGGAGCGGCTGTAAGTTGAGTGCCTCTCCCCCCTCCCTGCAGGAGCCGCATTTTGATTAAGATAGATGCAGACAGAATCGGCTCCAAACCCGACACATTGAGGATTGACCGTTATGTATCCCACAGATCCAGACGATTTTGACGAGTTTGACGAGTATGAAAAACCTGAAAAAGAGGAAGACATGGCTCCTCACGAAATTCAGACTGCCGGTGGCAGGCTGCGCAAATTTCACAAGCAATTTGACAGCAGCATCCGCGCTAAGTTGCAGAATTGCCTGTATCGAGAGATTGAAGAAAACGGCAAACTGATTTTGCAAATACTTTGCCCGAATGAAGCCGTGTTCAAACGGCTGGTTCGGAAGAACCAAAAAATTCGCACCTCGGTGAATTGGATTTGGCTCGAAAAGATTGACGAAGTGGCGCTGTGCCTAGAAACAAAAGACGGGTTGCAATGCCAGAATTTTGACGCTAAACACCCGTACTGGATGTAGGTCGGTTGCGTCGTTTTGCCTTATCTCGAATGAGGTAGGGCAGCACCGAGCGCGTCGCTGATGTTATAAATGCAAATGGATGGAGGATTTATGCCTGACGAAAAAGTTGTTTTTCAGATTAATGAATCGCTGTATAAGAAGTTGGTAGAGTGGCAGCAGGAAATGCAGGAGCGAGACAATTTGTTACAGGGTGCCGGCGAACCCATTGAAGAGTCTGCCGAGGGTGGCAGCTCAGCCGGCAGCGATTCCGCGCCTCATGCCGGCACGAAGGAAAGCAAGGAATAACGCTGCGTTAAAGTTATATAAAATCTGGCGTTGCCGTTATTGAGTGCCGGCGGCGCAACCCCTCACTCCAGGGGGGTGTGCCGCTGGCACTCTTATGAGAAGTAAGCTACTGTAAGGAAGATTAAATGGGGGAGTACGTCAATGCTTAAAAAGCAGAAATTTCCTTACCTGCTGGGTTCAAAGTGGACAGCGCAGCAGGAAACCTGGGGCTGGCGGCACTTTCAGGTGGTGAACCGCAAAAATGAAGGGAAATGGGTGTTTGCGGAAATGGTGGCTTCCTGCGATCCGAATGTGCGGTTTTGGATTAATGCCAAGGTATTAAAAGACCGGTCGCAGTGGCAAGCAGGCTGGCAGTCTTTACAGGAAATGGCGGAAATGCAGGAACAGTAGGGTGCGTTCTGCTGCCGGTTCGCCGTTTGTAGTAGGGCTTTAGCCCCAAAGTTTGTAGTAGGGCTTTAGCCCCTTCCGAAAGTTTGTAGTAGGGCTTTAGCCCCAAAGTTTGTAGTAGGGCTTTAGCCCCTTCCGAAAGTTTGTAGTAGGGCTTTAGCCCCTTCCGAAAGTTTGTATGCGTCCATCCATTGATATCGATATCCCAGGGTGACGCAACGCCCTTCTTCGATGGCAAAAGACTCAGCAATTTCAAGAAAGTCTCCATTCCTGAGAGTCAGCCGCGCCCGGAAGTATCCCCGGTGGAGTAAAGTGCGCTCATCTACAATCTCAAATGAGATAAGGGCTGAACTGGCGTTCAGTTTGGCTTTAACTGCGGTCATGTACTGCTGAAGAAGTTCCATTAGGTAGATTTTGCCTCAAAAGATTCTGACAGTTTTTGGGCAGACTTCCACATTTCATAGAAAACATTCCACTCAAAAAAATCCATTGCATCTCCTAACTCACCCGCCCGAAAGCGCTGATATAACTCCTCTGAGGACATCTGATACTGTGCTTCAAAAGTTTGCAGGCGCTTTTCTAAATCCAAGACTTCTTGTTTAAGTGATGGGGAGAGTGTTGCCGGTGCTGGTGGGGCGATTTTGGTGTCTAGGAGTTGACGTTCTTCTTGGGAGAGAGATAGAATAATTTTGGCGAGAGATTCAACAAGTCTTTGATTCATGCTTTTAACCCTCCTTTATAGGTAATGGTAGCACAGGAACAGTATTAGTAGGGTGGGTGACGCGCTTCGCGTCACCCACCTGAGAGCGCCCCTGTGTTCAAAGCAGAAGCAGGCACCCCAGAGCAAATTGCCGGCATCTCAAACCATTTCACCGGCACGCCAAGCTTTTTCACCGGCACGCCAAGCTTTTTCACCGGCACGCCAAACCATTTCACCGGCACCGCAAAGCATTTCACCGGCACCCCAAACAATTTCACCGGCACGCCAAAGCATTTCACCGGCATAAGTGGGTAGAGATACTTTGAACCCCACCCCCCAACCCCCTCCCCGCGTGCGGGGAGGGGGAGAAGAAAGTAAACAGTAGCCCCTTGTGGGAGAGGGGTTGGGGCTGAGGGGGAGTTTCGCCCGGGGTAGGGTGCGTTCCCTAAGAGGGAACGCACCCTACTACTGCTATAAAGATGATTGAGACTGTTTCCACAAACTCCAAAATCCCCTCTTGCTCCCCCTCCC
>CAZJNL010000999.1:0-2639 GCA_964546515.1 uncultured Oscillatoria sp. | reverse complement strand
ATTGGAGATTTTAGATTTTAGATTTTAGATTTTAGATTTCTCATCTCATAGTACCCTACCTTTCAAGGACGGACGCACCTTATATCATGTCCGGTGAATTGACCTTAAAAAAGACCCTCATCCCCTTTACCGCCCACAAAATGGTAGACGGGAGAAAAAATCTGGGATTTTTCTTACTCCCCCTTTCCCCTTGTGCGGGCGGTGAGGGGGTGAGGGGGGATTTGTGCAGTTAATCAACCGGACATAATATTAGAAGGGGATGTGCGAGGTACGGATGAAGTGCGACAAGCAGCAGTCAAGATTAATGCGCACTCAGAAACCCAAGCCGAAGCGGGTTTTGTCTGATGATCCGCGATTTATAATCGCCATATCCTATTGGCAAATGCCCAAACCGGAGGCTCTCCTAGCCCTCATATCAAAGCCCCTTGCGGCCCAATACTCCACTTTTTTAAAGCCAGTTTCTCTTAGCATTTAACGCATTACGTTGGATAAAAGTTTAGTGAGTGTACCAACACTGCCTAAACTCATTAGATTCTACCACACAAACCGAAAAGATAGAAACCCGGTTTCTTTAAGTTTCCGGGTTTCTGAAGTTTCTTAGCCCGCCGGCCAATAATAAAGGGCGGCTATCAAACCGCCCCTCAGTTTACTTAGTAGTCATCGTCGTCTTCAGCTTCGTCCTCCTCCTCGTCAATGTCATCCTCGCTCATGTCCTCCTCTTCCAAAACGGGAGAGAAGGCATCGGTGTGGGAAAGGTCGAAAGTCTTGCTGGGTCGCTTCTTCCGACCGGCACCTTCTTCGCTGTCGCGGTCGAAGAGGCTATTACTCTTCAAAGAGCTAGGGTTGCGGTCGTCGAAAACGACCTCTTTCAAATCTTCCTCTTCATCGACCACGCTGGCACCCTCAGAGCCTAAATCCCCCTCCGCATTAGCGTCTTCATACGCATTGTAGCCCGTCCCAGCAGGCACAAGCCTGCCTATAATGACGTTCTCCTTAAGACCGCGAAGCCAGTCAGACTTGCCCTCAATAGCCGCCTCAGTCAGCACCCGAGTTGTTTCCTGGAAGCTAGCCGCCGAGATAAAGCTATCGGTATTCAAACTAGCCTTAGTAATGCCGAGCAGCACCGGCGTGTACTGCGCCGGCGCGCCCCCAGTAATAGACATAGCCTCATTCACCTGAGAAATCTGGCGCAACTCCACAAGCTCGCCCGGGAGCATAGTGGTGTCCCCGCCGTCATCGACCCGCACCTTAGAAGTCATCTGGCGCACGATCACCTCAATGTGCTTGTCAGAAATGTCAATTCCCTGAGACTGGTAAACGGACTGCACCTCATTGACAAAGAAAGTTTGCACCTTCTGGAAGCTTTCGATGGCTGCCTCGTAAAGCCCCATCGTTTCCAGGTACAAGTTGAAGAAAATCTCCAAAATCTCGTGGGGGTTAGCCGGCCCGTCGGTGAGGGCTTCTGCAGCCTCTACTTCTTGAGTGTCAGACACGATCAAGTTCTGGCCCGGGCCAAGCGGATACTCTTCAATCGTCCCGTCGTGGGCAATCACCTTAATTTCCACGCTTTCGTCTTCGGCGTACTCCACCTGAGCCGTCCCTGCCGTGCGAGCCAGAATGCACGCCTCCTTAGGCTTGCGAGCTTCCAGCAGTTCCTCAATCCGGGGCAGACCCTGGATAATATCCCCCGTCTTAGGCCGCTCGAACACCAGCAGCACCAAATTGTCGCCCCGCTGCACCAGACTGCAGTCCTCAACGTGCAGCACCGCACCGGAAGACACCCGGTAGGGGCGAGCGATGCGCAGGGTTACGGTGTAGTTCTCTTCCCCGTCAGCCGCCAGCGCTGCGGTTTCCGGCTGCCTGCTTCCCGGCAGCGCTTCCGCTGTCTGGCGCGCCTCAGCCGTGACAGCTACCACCTGGCCTGATTCTGGCACAGGGACGCCCGGTGCGACTTCATCCTTACCGCCAACCAGCAGGTCGCCCTTCTTGACTGTCGGCTTCTTGCTGCCGGTGCGAACAGTCACCCGGTCGGCGTCGCGCACCAGGAGAATCCGGCGAATCGCCTCCCCTCCAGAGCGAATGCCGCGCACCTCACCGGCATCCTTGCACTGAATTTCGGTTCGAGCCACCACCGCCCCTGGCGGAATAACCTGACCGTCGCGCACCATCAGCCGCGTGAGAGTGCTGCCTTGCAAGGCGTCCGCTGCCGTATCCCGGCGAATCACCAAAGATTCCAAAATTACCAGCTGCAGGCGCAGCACTTCCTGGTCGTTGGGGTCCGGCAGCAGTTCGATGTCCGCTGCCAGTTGCGGCGCGTCCTTGCCAATTTCCAGCACCAGCTGGGTGCGCAGCAGCTCCTGGCCCTCAACCGACTTCACCCGCTCCCCGTCCTTATAGGGCAGGCGCTGCACCGCTCGCAGCTCGATCGCCGCGCCTTCCGTGTCGCCGCGCGAGGTTTGGGAGGGCACCGGCGGAAAGTCGGGAACGGTAAACTCGATCACCGGTCGCAGCAGCAGAGCCGGCCCTTCGGGAGTTTCCACGTACTCGATGTAGCGCAACTCCTGCACCACCAAGCCGGAGATGACTTCGCTCCCCGGCTGAGCCAGGGTGCCGTCTTTAGCCATCACCTCATCCGGGTC
>CAZJNL010000998.1:0-2641 GCA_964546515.1 uncultured Oscillatoria sp. | reverse complement strand
TCTTGATCGCCGCCTGCAACTGCTCCACTTCCATGCAGCTGCCGCCTACCGCACCGGCCATTGTGCTAATGTGCTCTTCCATTAGGGTGCCGCCGATATCGTTGCAGCCCCAGGTGAGGGCAACTGTAGCGCCGGCAAGCCCCAGTTTCACCCAGCTCGGCTGGTGGTTGGGTATGCAATTTCCCAGAAATATTCTGGATACTGCGGTTAGCAGCAGGGTGTCGGCTAGCACCGGCTGATCCCGCCCCACCCGCCGCCGCAGGGGTGCCGGTGCCTGCTCACCCACAAAGGGCAGGAGGATAAATTCTGTAATCCGCGCTGGATATTGCCGGTCAATGGCGGTTTGCTGCAGCTGGCGCAATAAGTTGAGGTGCCGCACTTGCTGTTCGGGGGTTTCGATGTGCCCGCAGAGCATGGTGCTGGTTGTGTGCAGCCCCAGTCGGTGAGCGGTTCCCACAATTTCCAGCCAGGTGCCGGTGTCTATTTTTTCTGGACAAATAATCCTTCTTATGCTATCATCTAAAACTTCTGCTGCTGTTCCCGGCATGGAGCCAACACCGGCATCCCGCAGCGCTGAAATCACCTGTGCGTAGCTGAGTTTGTCTTCCCTGGCGATGAATTGCACCTCTTGGGGGGAGAAGGCGTGCAGGTGCAGCTGGGGAAATTCATCTAAGATAGTTCGCACCAATTGCAGGTAAAAGGGCAATGAAGCGCCGGCAAGCTTCGCTTGGGGGTTCAGCCCCCCCTGCATGCAGATTTCTGTAGCCCCACGGTGTACCGCACCGGCTGCTTTTTCGAGGATTTTGGCTGTAGAAAGCCAAAATGCGCCCTCAACACCGGCATCGCGGCGAAAGGCGCAAAAGCTGCAGTGCTGCTCGCAGATATTGGTAAAGTTGATATTGCGGTTGATGACGTAGGTGACGGTATCGCCGGCTTGCCGGTGGCGCAGTGAGTCAGCTGCAGAGCGAATAGCGGCGATGGCGGATGGTTCAGTCTGCTGGAGGAGGACTGCGGCTTCTTCGGGAGATATATCCGCGCCGGCATTGGCGCGGTTAAGGATGGCGTCAACAGTTGTAGGAGTCACAGGGTATTAGTTAGCGCGAGCTACACGAGAGAAGGAATCGGTGTTCCTGTTATTATAAACAAATGTAAAGGCTCTAGCGGCTGACGTACACTGTGAGCGGATCTGCTGACCATTTTCTGAGATAAGTCCCCTTTGGAATGACAATCTCCTGGCGCTGTCTGAGGCTGCTTTTTTCAGGCTCAAAAGCAATGATGGCACAGGGCGTGAAGTTGGCATGGGGATAGACGCTAGACTTGGCAGCTGAGGGATTTTTGAGATTGACATGTTCAAACTGAGTGACCGGCTTGCCATTTTCGTTTGAGAGTACCCAGAATGGATATTCCCAAGGCTCAGCAATGCCCATAATAAATGCTTCCTCTAAGGACAGGCCAACCTTTAAACAACCTGCTGATTGTAAAAACTGAGTTGCTCCCTTGTAAGGATCTTTCAGCCAGGATCTGTTCACAAAATACTGATCGCTCCTGCTCATCCTGAAGATGCTGTCATTTCCTGTCAGAGGGCGAAATTTGTTATGGAAAACCCAGGGCATTGAGGCTATGATCAGACAGAGAGCGACAGAATAGAGAACCTTCTTATTGAGTGTTTCAGACATAACTGCGCCAACAAATGCAGAAAATAGTACGAATGCCGTCAGGTGGTGGCGACTTTGATATGGCTGCCATTTGAGGAGACGGCAAAAGATCAGAAAACCCCCTATAAGAGAGACGAGATAAAGTGCCAGATACTTCTGCGATCTCAAAGATTTTCGAGCTATAAAAATCAGGGCGCTCAGCCATACGAGTAAGAAATGAACTGGATTGTTGGCGGTATTTTCATCAAAGGACAGTCCGGGAACTTGAAATGAATTGGGCGGCCAGGTTGTGCGCGGGTCGCCGGCATCCACACCTAATACTGCATGGATTATGCGAATTAGTTTCGCTTGTATGCCGATGGTAGGTGTGATAATGGATTGCAGACCCAAGTTTCTGACGAGATCGAGATGGAGAGCCAGATTTTTGATGATGTTTGACACAAAGGTTGGCAGGCTAATCACCTCAATTTTGTATTCCTGTTGATAGTATGCCGTTGCGCCAAGAAGGGAGCCGAACAATTCAAAGTTGCGCTGATAGTGGCTGAAGTTAAGAGCGATAACCACAAGGGCAACTAATAAAATTGGTTGACAAACTTGCCGTCGGAGGTTCTTCAGTCCCCAAATAAGCAGCCAAACACAAAATGGGAACGCCCAGAAATATGCTGATGTCTTGGTCAAAATTGCCAGTGCCAAACTGGCGGCAATTCCTAATACGCGATCGAGATTAATCCCTGACTGGACTGTCAGCAAGACATAGGGAGCTAAACAAACCAGCCAGAAGGCAACTGCAAAGTCATTTTGAGTGCTAGAACCCTGGAGGATTCCCATCGGAATAGTTGCGCACACAACAGCAGCGAAAACTTCACCACGCCAATTTGCTCCGAGTTGCTTGGCAATCAGCGACACTCCCACAATGCTGCCAACCATACTGAGCGTTCGCAGTAAAACGCTTCACCCAGCTTTCTCCCTGACGGGAAAGACGAGTC
>CAZJNL010000997.1:0-2644 GCA_964546515.1 uncultured Oscillatoria sp. | reverse complement strand
AGGTGCGCAAGCAGCTGACAGCAGAGGAAGTGACTGCTAACGCCCAAACTTACCTCAACCAAGTGCGCCCAATTCTCGATTTTGACACACCGGGACGCCTGGAGATTCGCTATAACTCCGAATGGCTCTCCCAGCTTGACCTGTGCCAAATTCTGGCACTGCTGGCCACGATGACCGTTGGCCAAATGCTGGCCAAAGAAGGGTTTGCCGAACGCTACGAGCAAGGCAACCCCATTTACCTGCACGAGTTCCTCTACCCCCTAATGCAGGGCTACGATTCCGTAGCTGTAAAAGCTGACGTGGAGTTAGGCGGAACCGACCAGAAATTCAACATTGCCGTCGGGCGCGACTTGCAGCGACATTTTGGCCAAAAACCCCAATTTGGCCTGCTGACGCCGATTTTGCTGGGGACGGATGGGGTGCAAAAAATGTCCAAATCCCTGGGCAATTACGTCGGTCTGTCGGAAGACGCCCTCACCATGTACTCCAAGCTGGAAAAAACTCCTGACCGTCTGGTAGAACAGTATTTCGAGCTATTGACAAATTTGCCACTTGATGCACTGCCAGAAAATCCCCGCGACCGGCAAAAACTTCTCGCCCTGGAGGTCGTCACCCAGTATCGCGGCAAAGAAGCAGCAGCGCAAGCGATGCAGTCGGCGCAGGCGCTTGTCCTGGGAGGAGATGCCCAGCACGCCGATGCGGTGCCAGAATTCTCTCTAGCGTCGGTGCAATTCCCCGCCAAGCTGTTCTACATCCTCGGCGCTTGCGGCGTGTGCCCAACCACCAGCGAAGCCCGCCGGCAGATTCAAGGGGGTGGGGTGAAGCTGGATGGGGAGCGCGTCGAGGATGTTAACCTGACTTTTGACTCACCGGCTGACTTGCACGGGCGGGTTTTGCAGGTGGGGAAGAAGAAGTTTGTGCGCTTAGTGCTGTAATCAGCAATTAAGAACCGCAGAGAAACGCAGAGAAACGCTGATTTATCCGCGTTTGTCTGCGCGTATATTCTGGTTTGGGGGCGTCTATAATTGATTTGTGAAAAGTTTTTTAAGAAACCGCCAAGACGCCTTAGACGCGCCAGCTGCTTCCCGCAGGGTAGAGCGCCAAGGGAAGAAAAGAGAGAGAATTTCACAAATCATTTTAAACTGCTACAGTCAAAAAATAAATTACAAAATTATTGCATCCTTATGTCAGTGGCAGACCGGATTATTGTACCCCTGGATGTTTCAACCGAGGCAGAGGCTCTCGCCCTGGTGGAAGCGCTGCCCCAAGTCAGCTGGTGGAAGGTGGGCTTGGAGCTATTTGTCAGCATCGGCCCTGGAATTCTGGCCATCTTAAAAGACCGGCACAAGCAAATTTTTCTGGATCTGAAGTTCCACGACATCCCCAATACGGTGGCGGGCGCTTGCCTTGCGGCGTCTGGCTATGGGGTAGATTTGCTGACTGTCCACGCTGCTGCCGGTCGAGCGGCACTTTCTGCGGCGCAAGCGGCTGTGCGCGAGGGTGCCGGTGCGCTGCAGCCTCCTAAGTTAATTGCGATTACGCTGCTGACGAGTTTGTCGTCGCGAGATTTGGCTTTTGATCTGAAAATTCCTCTGGAATTGCCAGAATACGCTTTGCAAATGGCGATTTTGGCTCAAGAGGCCGGTCTTGCTGGCGCTGTTTGTTCGCCGCAGGAGGTGTCGCAGCTGCGGCTTGTCTGCGGGGATGATTTTCTGCTGATTTGTCCTGGGGTGCGTCCGGTGTGGGCTGCGGCTGGGGATCAGCGGCGAACTATGACGCCGGCTGACGCGCTGAAAGCCGGTGCGGATTATTTGGTCATTGGGCGTCCCATTACTGCAGCACCCAATCCAGCTGCTGCTTTTGAGCGGATTTGTCAAGAAATTGCGGAAATTTAAAATTAATTAAAAAATTGAAAAAACTATTAATTAATTTTTTCCTTTTAAATTTTATATTTCCACTTCAGGTTGCGTCCGCTGCGGAAAAACCGAGGGAGGTAAAGGAGAAAGCCAGCATTCAAAATCGAAAATTTGTTTGTCCAGATGATTTGGAAACCCTGATTCAGCCGCTGCTGCGAGACTTGCCGAGTTACGCAAATCGCGTGATTCAGCGCTCTCGACTCAGAGGTCTGAACTATGAGTCGAGTTATGTGATTCTGGCGGGACGTCCGGAGTTTGAGGCTCTGCCCCTCGGCCCGGGCCGGTCGGAACCGGCAATTTCTTCTCCGAGTGGGTCAAAGCCGGCGGGTAGATCAGAGGACGATCCCCGGCAAGTTTTTATTACGACTTTGGAGCGGAATTATTCCTCAGGTCAGGCGGTGGAATTGCAGCATTACCACTGGCTGTTTCTGACCAAAACTGAAAGTGGCTGGCGGCTAGCGATGATGTTTTCTAGACTGGGAGCTTACCCCGCCGGCAACCCGCCTTTGCCGCCGCGAGATAGCAGTAACGGGGCGATCGCTCTGGGGATTAGCACTTGGTTGAGAGACTGTCGCGCCGGCACTGTGCGTCAGTAGGGTGCGTTACGAAGTAACGCACCCTACTTCTATAACAGATTCCAACTGAGTGAGGTACAGATATTCGATAGCGCAGCGGGACGTGACAGCGTCCTTCCCCCCCTTACCCCCCCTTAAAAAGGGGGGGAAGAA
>CAZJNL010000996.1:0-2647 GCA_964546515.1 uncultured Oscillatoria sp. | reverse complement strand
TCTCCATCTGCTGCAGGGCGATATCGGTGGGTGTTGCTGTCGTTTATTCCGTCCAGCTTGCTTTTAGGAGTCACCACCTATGTGACAACAGATATCGCATCTCTGCCGCTGCTGTGGGCTGTTCCTTTGGCGATTTACCTGCTGACATTCATTTTGACCTTTGCCCGCAAACCGCTTCTGCCCCACAAGACTTTGGTGGCGCTGTTGCCTTTATTATTGACCCCACTGATTATTTTATCTTTGCTGAAGGTGATGCAGCCGGTTTGGCTTTTGCTTCCTTTGCACATGTTGGGATTCTTTGTCGCCGGCTGCGTTTTTCACGGGGAATTGCAAAGGAGCAGGCCTAGCAGTCAGCACCTCACCAGCTTTTACCTGTGGATTGCTTTCGGTGGTGTCCTCGGTGGCTGGTTTAATGCGCTAGCAGCCCCCTTGCTGTTTCCCTCTGTTCTAGAGTACCCTCTTGTGATGTTGCTCAGCATCTTACTGGCGGGAGAGTATAGCTCAGAAAAAGTAAAAAGTCAACCCCACCGAGCGAGTCAATTGGGGGAAAAAGGCAAAAGGGAGAAATTTTCATTTTTCAACTTAAAATTGCGGACGACCAGACGGGTTAGCTTAGGGTTATTATTCGGCGCTCTCATCGTTGGGTTCGATCCCAAAGGCTTCACGGACAACCTGTTGGGCAATCAGGTGGCATTTAGCCTGTTTGCTGCCATGTTTTACGCTTTTTCCCTAGGTCTGGGGCGGCTTGCCACCGGCTTAATCTTAATTGTTCTGCTGAGCCAGTTTTCTCTGAAAAACATCGGGGGTGCGGTCCACATTGACCGCAGTTTTTTTGGGGTTAACCGGGTTGTGACTGACCGGCACGGAGAATACCGCAGTCTCTTGCACGGCACAACCCTGCACGGAAAGCAAAGTCTCGACCCGCAGCACCGGCGCGAACCCCTGACCTATTTTTATCGCACTAGCCCTATCGGGCAAGTATTCCAGTCTTTGAATGCCAGCAAGCGCCTGTCTCGCGTTGCCGTGCTGGGGCTGGGAATTGGGACGCTGGCAGCCTACTCAGAACCGGGGCAAGAGTGGGTGTTTTACGAGATAGATCCGGCGGTGGAAAAGCTGGCTCGCAACCCGAATTATTTCACCTTCCTGCAAGACTCAAAAGCGCCTTTTTCTGTGGTATTAGGGGACGCTCGCCTGCGACTGGCGTCGGTGCCGGACAGTCACTATGACTTGCTGGTCATGGATGCGTTTAGCTCTGATTCAATTCCAGTCCACCTGGTAACGCGGGAAGCCATCCAGCTGTATTTCAGCAAGTTAACCTCACAGGGGTTACTGGCGATTAATATCTCCAACCGCTATATTAATCTAGAGCCTGTCTTGGGTGCTTTAGCGCGTCATTTAGGTTTGTCAGCACTGCGGCAGTTGCAGCGGGAGATTTCTCCCGCCGAGAGGGAAATGGGTAAATCGCCTTCTCACTGGCTGCTGCTCGCCCGCCTGCAGAGGGATTTTGGCAACCTCGTCAGTGACTCGCGCTGGCAACCCATCCCGGAAACTGAGGGCGCTCCCCTGTGGACGGATGATTTTTCGGATATTTTCCGGGTGCTTCGCGCCTTCAGCGGTTGAGCGCCAAAGGTTGTCCGCTTGGCTCTGGTGCCACCTCACCCGGATTGCTTAAGTGCCGGCATCGGGGCGATAAAGGATGCAATCAGTCGATGAGGACGTCTGCTTTAGAATCCCCAGTATGCTGCCAGTCGATATTGGGCATTTGATCGAAAGCCTTTTTCAGGTGTTCTTCCCACGACTTGCGAATCTGGGCCAGATAGGGGTCTCCCAGACGCAGTTTCAGCTGGTGCCGGATAATAAAGCTGTCAGTCTCGTACATCACCAGGTTAATGGGGGGCCCGACAGAGATGTTGGACTTCATCGTCGAGTCAATCGACAGCAGGGCGCATTTCGCAGCCGCTTCCAAGGGGGTTTCAAAACTGATGGTGCGGTCTAGAATCGGCTTGCCATATTTGGTTTCGCCAATCTGGAGAAATGGCGTTTCCTTGGTGGCGTGAATGCAGTTTCCCTGGCTGTAAACTAGATACAGTCCCGGTTCTTCTCCTTTTATTTGGCCACCTAAAAGTATGCTGCACTGAGCGTTAATGCCGTCTTGCTTCAGCCAAGACTTGTCTTGCTCCTGGATGTGGCGGATTTTCTCCCCGATATAGCGAGCGACGTCGTACAAGGTTGGCAAGCTGTGGAGACTGGCGATCTCCTGAACCTTGAGGTCTTTGCGCAGCAAGGTTAGAGCGGCTTGGGTCATCGACAGGTTCCCTGAAGTGCACAGCACGATCACCCGCTCCCCAGGATTGGAAAAATCGAACAGTTTCTGGTAGGTGGAGATATAATCGACTCCCGCATTGGTGCGAGAGTCAGCAGCCATGACTAAACCAGAACGGGTAAGGATACCAAGGCAATAGGTCATGAAGTCAGCCATCAGAAAAGACCTTTATCAATCTTATTATTTCTGCCGGCCAGCATCAGGTTCTGTTGCTATTGTAATCCGGCGGTGGCGCTGCCGGTTTTAATTCCGCCTGCTGCGGTTCAAAGTAAAAAGCCCGCCGGTTGCGCTTTCGGGCAACCGGCAGACATATCCGGTTAATCA
>CAZJNL010000995.1:0-2650 GCA_964546515.1 uncultured Oscillatoria sp. | reverse complement strand
ATTCCTTGTTTTAGGGTTAGGAAACATATTCTGGAAGTGATCGCACAGATTCCGCCGGAAGTGGGTAATATTTATGTAATTGATGATGCTTGTCCGGAAAATGTCGGTGCTTATGTGCAGAGCAACTGTAAAGATCCGCGAGTCAAAGTTATCTTTCACAGCACCAACTTGGGAGTGGGGGGTGCTGTGATTTCTGGATACAGGGAGGCGCTGGCGGATGGGGCGACAATTATTGTTAAAATCGATGGGGATGGACAAATGGAGCCGACGCTGATTCCCCGGTTTGTCAAACCGATTACCGGCGGGTTAGCGGATTATGTCAAAGGAAATCGGTTTTTCGACCTGGATTTATTGGTGTCCATGCCCAAGCTGCGGCTGGTGGGCAATGCCGCCCTGTCTTTTGTCAGTAAAATGGCCAGCGGTTACTGGGACATTATGGACACGACAAATGGCTACACAGCCATTCACGCCAGCGTCTTAAAAATGCTGCCTTTGCATAAAATTGATAAGCGATATTTCTTTGAAAGTGATATGCTATTCAGGTTGAGCACCGTTCGCGCTGTGGTGTACGACTTGCCAATGGCAGCCAAGTATGGTAGTGAAGCGAGCAATCTCAAAATCGGCAGGGTTCTCCTCGCCTTTCCTGGCAAATACCTGAACCGGTTCTGCAAGCGAATCTTTTACAATTACTTCTTGCGGGACTTTAACATCGGCTCGGTTGAGCTGCTCGTGGGAGTCACCCTCATTGCGGCGGGATCGGCGTTCGGGGTGTATAATTGGTATTTGAGCATCAGCCGGGGGATACCGGCTACTAGCGGGACAGTGATGCTGGCGTCTCTGCCGGTTATTCTGGGGTTTCAATCGCTCCTCGCCGCGATAAACTATGATGTGACAAATGTCCCCCGGACTCCGGCTCACAAAATATTGGAAAACTTCGACAGATGAAACAAGCGGATAGCTTTGAGTTCTTGAAAAAATGGAGCCTTTCTCTCGCGTGGCTAATTACAGCCGCCTACTGCTTCATCGCATTTCTGCCGTTTCCCAGGGGGATATCCACAGGTCTAGATCCGTCGTGGAAATATGCGATTAGCCGGCTGGCGGCGGACAAAGTTATCTTTGGCCAAGACATTATATTTACTTACGGCTCCTTGGGATACCTGATTCGGGGAGCGGCGCTCGATGAGAATTTCTTCTCAATCGTCGCTTTTCGGGTTGCTGTCCACACTGTATTATTTGGGCTGGCTCTGTGGGAGATAGGCAGGAGCGAGACAGTTTTGCAAAAAGCCGGACTGGCGCTCAGCGTGCTGTTTCCCTATCTGATCTCGGATGAGTACGAGGCTTGCCAAACAGAGTACCAGATCCTGTTTATCTTTATAATATTGCTGTCTTCAGACAGGATTTTGCGCTCCAACTCAATCAGGTGGTGGGCGACGGGACTTGGGGCGCTTGCCGGCTTTTTAGCCCACACCAAAGTTTCCCTCGGGCCATTCACCTCTGTCTCATTGCTGCTATTTCTATCCGCCTATATCTATACCTGTTTTAAATCCAGGTCAGATTTAAGGGTTAGCTGTTTCGCCCTCGCAGACGCAGCGCTCGCCGGCGGAACTTCTGCCTTTATCTTTTTAGGGCAGAATATTTGGCTGAGTCTGGGTAAGACAGTCGCTTGTCTCGTATTCGCTGCAGCAGTTGGGGGGGTGATTTGGAGAGCCGGTGGGAAATTATTCAGGGGTGTTCTAAATTCAAGAGTTGCCGGCTGGTTGGGATTCTATCTAGTTTACAGCATTTGCCTCGCCGGCGCAATCGTCTTTTCTTCTCCCTCCCTGATATCTTATCTGAGAGGCTATCTAGAAATTACCTCTGGCTACTCCAGCGCCATGAGTATTGTTGGCTCCCCCTTAGAGCTAGGACTCGCCCTCTCGGAAATTGCCCTGATAGCGGCACTCCTATTTATAATAGCGCGAGAGGGGAATCCCAGCTTTTCAGCAGCCATAGCCCTAGTTTTGCTCCTGGATTTCAAGCATGGGTTCGTCCGCCAGGGGGCTCACGTCCTGAGATTTTTCTTTTGCGTGCCGCTCATTGTTTCCCTGTGCGGGCTGAAAATTCGCAACCAGTGGCTGCAAAGGTTATCCTATGTGATTCATATTTACGCTCTCGTCTTAGCGGCGGCACACTATCACTACTACTCCCAGATAATTCCGGAACTGCTCACCGGCAATATGTCCCGACCTCTGGCACCCGCAGCCGTGGTGCAAAAGGCATATTTTCTCTGGGATTTGAGGGAACTTCAGGCTGTTTTGAATGCCAAAAGTCAAGCGAATCTGGAGAAAGTCAAGCTACCTGAGAAAGTCGTGCGCTTGTTGAAAGATAAGTCAGTGGATATTATTCCTTGGGAGATATCCTTGGTGCCGGCAAACAGCTTGAACTGGCAGCCCCGACCGATATTTCAGTCGCAAGCGGCTTACACAACTTTCCTGGATGAAGCCAACCGGCAGAGTTTAGCCAGCCAGCCGACAGATTATATATTATACAACTTTTTGGCAGTGGATGGCAGGCATCCGTTTTTTGACGAACCCTCCACCTTTTTCCAGGTTTTCTGCAACTACCGGCTGTCTCCAGAGATTCCCGATTTCATCAACATGCCGGCGGTTTC
>CAZJNL010000994.1:0-2652 GCA_964546515.1 uncultured Oscillatoria sp. | reverse complement strand
CCGCAGCCACAAAACGGATCGAGTACCAAATCCCCCGGATTGGAGCTAACTTGAATAATGCGCTCTAAAAGAGTTACTGGCTTCTGAGTGGGATAGCCCAGACGCTCTACTGACTGCGACTGGACTGGCTTGATGTCATCCCAGATGTTTTGCAATGGCACCCCTGACATTTCATCGAGATAGCGCTTGTATCGGGGAACAGTGCCAGGTTTAGTCTGGACAACTCGACCTTCAGCAATCAGTTCGTTCATCTTTTATTGGCTGTAGCGCCAATACCGCTCAACCCCCATAACTTGATAGTAAGGATTGCCTTTTGCAGCGCCGCCCGGTGCAGTGAGGTCTCCTAGCTGATAGCGCCGCCCATCGGGTTCAGCGTGTTTGTAGAAGTTCTCGATGTATTCCTGAGTGTAGGGTGTGTGCTGGGTGTTGAATGTGTATTTATTGCTTGTAGTAGAGAAGGATGTCGGCGATGTTGCCATAAGCTAGGCGACCTTGTTTGGTGGTGGGCGCTGGAGCGTTTCCAGGTAATTTCGCTGCGATAGTTATGGGGTCCAAAAATGAAGTCTAGAATCAGCTTGAGGTAGTGGCTGGCAGTTGGATCGCAGTGCAGGTAAAGGCTGCCGGTGGGCTTTAAGACGCGGTGCAACTCTACTAGACGGATGGCAATCATTACCAGGTAGGCTGACAGGTCATTTGGCCCCAAATTGCGAACCAGCAAATCCAATATTTCGGCTAATTTACCGCATCTGTCGAACAATTCATGGAGGGCGCGGCTTGACTCGTCATTCCAGTGCCAAGTGTCCTCAAAGGCTGTTATCTGTGCTTGGGGCAAACCGGCTGTTTTGCTGTTCCCAAAGATGACGTTGTAGTAAGCGTTGGAATTGAAGGGGGGGTCGAGGTAGATAAGGTCTGCGCTTTGATCGGCAATGCTATTGCGCAGAACTTCCAGGTTGTCACCAAAGAAAAGTCGGTTCATTCGCTGAAAAGGGGTATCGCCACTAACTTATCTTTGAGTATACCCCCAGTAGTAGCAGTAGGGTGCGTTCCCTAATTGACGGCACTCTACTCCGAGCGTCAAGCCCTCTCTTGAGGGAAGGCACCCCACCTCTTTCATATTTTATTTATAAATATCTTCTCACCTCGCCGCCGGCGCACGCCATCCCACCGGCAGTCAGTAGCAGTCAGGTGCGTTCCCTCTAAAACGGCATTCTACTCCTAGGGGAAAGCCTTATTTTGAGGGAACGCACCCTACCTCCTGACCTTCAGATTTTATTTATAAAAATCTTTTCTGAAAAGCATTAAGGTGCGTTCCCTCTAGAAGGGCACTATACTCCGAGGGGAAAGCTCTCCCTTGAGGGAACCCACGCTACCTCCAGCTCCAAGGGAGGTGTGTGGGGCGATTGCCCCTGAAATTCAAAAGCCCGCCATATAAACAATAGGGGCGCAGCACTGCCGCGCCCCTGGAATTGTGGGGTTGAAATTAAGGTCTAAACCTTAGACCGGTCGGTCAAAATTTCGTAGCCGGTTTCTGTGACGAGCACGGTATGCTCAAACTGAGCGGACAGAGCGTTATCTACGGTAACAGCCGTCCACTTGTCTGGCAAGATGCGGGTGTGCTTGGAACCGGCATTCAAAATCGGCTCAATTGCCAGAGTCATGCCGGCGCGGAGTTTGACATTTGGCATTTCGTGGGTGCGGAAATTGAACACGGAGGGTTCTTCGTGGAGGTTGCGCCCCACACCGTGGCCGGTGAAGTCTTCCACTATGCTAAAGCCATTGGCAACTACATGGTCTTGAATCGCACCGGCAAGATCGAGCAGGCAGTTGCCGGCTTTGACTTGTTCAATTCCTTTGTAGAGGGCTTCTTCTGCGACGCGAATTAACTTGGCCGCCTCTGGCGTCACTTCACCCACGGCGATAGTGATGCAGGAGTCGCCGTGAAAGCCCTGGTAATATGCGCCGGTGTCCACTTTCACGACATCGCCGGCTTTTATCACTTTCTTGGGGCTGGGAATGCCGTGCACTACTTCATTATTAATGCTGGAGCAAATAGAGGCTGGAAATCCGTGGTAGCCTTTAAAGCTGGGAATTGCGCCCATTTCGCGAATGCGCTTCTCAGCGTGAGCGTCCAAGTCAGCGGTTGTCATCCCGGGCTGCACCATCTCGGAAATTTCTTTGAGCACCGTTGCCACAATTAAAGCCGCCTGCCGCATGATTTCGATTTCGCGCTTCGATTTAATCTCTATGCCGCGACGCTGCTGTTTGACGCGGGGGGTCTGAGAGGCTTGGGGAAGGAGATTGCCAAGAATGTTCATGTTATGAATGGGAAGCTATGGGTGGTACAACAACCGGACTCAGAAATGTCTTGCCCGACTTTCAAGGGTTGAGCCGCTGCTCTTGGCCAGAATCCGTTGGGAAGCTGTGCCAGTAGACTCGCAAAGCGATTAACCTGTGTGGGTGAGTGGAGTCTGTCTTCTTTAACTAAGTTAACAGATCGCAGTCACTTCTTTCCCGCGTCCTGGGGGGGGTGAGACAGCACGAACCGCTGCAGGGGCGTGCCGGGGATCTCCCGTACAAGGGGTGGGGGCACCCCCCTACTTCCCGCCCCCCTGATATCAAGAGAAGGGCAAAAGTTATTGCATACAGGCGCGG
>CAZJNL010000993.1:0-2653 GCA_964546515.1 uncultured Oscillatoria sp. | reverse complement strand
GCTCCCACCGGCTCAGCAAGTAAAAGTGGGAATGATGACTGGCGACACCTCTATTGAAGAGAGAAAGCGGCTGTTTGTGCCGCACCCGCCCCAAATTTTGGGACTCACTCCCGACTTGCTGCACCACCAGCTCTACAAAGTTCAGCAACAGCACGAGGGAGAACCCTGGCGGGAATTTCTGCGCAACCTGAAATGGGTTATAATAGATGAAGCGCACACCTATTTCGGCGCTTTTGGCGCACACATCGCCAATTTGATGCGGCGGTTGCGGAGAGCTGCAGACAGAGCCGGTGGCTGTTCAAACAGCATTCAATTTATCTTTGCTTCCGCTACCACCGGCAACCCCCGCGAAATGGCGCCGCGGTTTAGCGGTAGGGAAAGCGAGCGCGTGCACCTGATTTCGCGCAGCGGTGCCGGTGACAAAGGGCGAACTCTGCTCTGCCTCAAACCCAGCGACACCGCCAATCCAGATGCCGGCAAAACTGTCATTTCCTGGCTGCGCAATGAGCTAACCGGCATTGTGTTTTGCAACTCCCGCTCGGCGGTAAAAAGCCTGCTGGAAGTCATTCACAACAATCTGCAAGGGGAGGAGCATCTGGCTAGAAAAGTCGCCCTCTTTCACGGCTCCCTCAAAGACGAGCGCCGCCGGGATATTATCCAGCAAATTTCATCGGGGAAAATACAAGTTATCCTGTCAACCTCAGCGCTGGAAGCTGGGATTGATTTGCCTGAATTGGATTGCTGTCTGATTCGCGGCTTTCCCGGAAGTATCATGTCGTTTTGGCAGCGAGTCGGGCGAGTTGGGCGACAAAATCCGGGCTTAGTGATTTTTTTGCCGGTCGCCCAAAGCGCACTGGATTGCTATTACGGAAAGTATCCGGAAAAACTGCTGCGCGGGGATGTGGAGAGCGTCTCGTTTAACCCGGATTACCCAACGATACTGGGCAAACATTTGCTGTGCGCTTGCGTTGAAAGTGGAGTGCCGGTGGGGGAGCTGAGCGAGCGGTTTGGCAATTTTGCGGGGAATATCGCCGGCGAGTTGCTGCAGCAAAACAAAATTTCCCTCAGTCAATCTGGAAATCTTTGGGCGCGGGGATACCCTCACAGAGAAGTCAACCTGCGCGGCGCGGCGCAAGATTCCATCGAACTCACCGACAAGCGAAGCGGTGAGGAGTTTGAAAAGATGTCGCGACATATCGCCTACCGGGAAGTTTTCCCCGGCGCAATCTACACCGCTCAAGACGAGCGAGGAAACCTCGTCAAATACCGCTCGGAAACCCTAGACACCGAGCTGGGAAAAGCCACCTTAGTTCCCTACAGCCAAAATCCCGGTTTACTCACCGAAGCGGTGAGCGACACAGACATCACCCCCCTGCACCCCCTTGCAGAGCCTAAAATTATCCCCACCGGCATTCCAGATGGGCGGCTGAGGCTAACTCTAAGTTGGGGCAAAATTATTACTTCAGTGACAGGTTACAAACTCTACAGCAAAGAGTGGGCGAAAACCTGCACCAACTCCTCTTGCATGATGTATCGCCAGCCGGTGAGTAGCAAATTCTGTCCCTTCTGTTACAGGCTCACCCGCCAAGCGGAAATCGAGACAGAAAAAAGGCTAGTCAGTTTTGAAGAGCCGCTGCAAACCGTGTGCGAAGCGCCTGTAGTTTCCGTGGAGATAAACCTGGCTATTTTTCAAGCCATACGAAATCAGCTGAACAGTGTCAAGCAAAGCATCAGGAAAGCCGGCCCCGGCAGCATTCCTGATGAATTAGAAGATTTGTGGCAAAGTTCGCCAGAATTTATCGCCCTGCACAGCATCGAACACCAAATTACCTTTGCCCTTCCCATGCTGGTGTTCAGTTCCAGTCACGACTTGAGCGGTGCGGTTCTCAGCAGCGGGGAAGGGCAAACTCTCTCAGTCGCCGGCTACTTTTTCGATACCTGTGAGGGCGGAAATGGGGCGGCGGAAGCTGTTTTTAACCAGTTTGTGAAGTTAGCAGCGAAAGCTCAATCTTTAGCAAAAGCTTGCGATTGTGAATCTGGCTGTCCTCGGTGCCTGCTCCAGCACGGCTGTCCCCATCAAAACAAGGGACTGCACAAGAAACTGGGGTTATTTTTGCTGGATGCAATTTGCCAGGGGAATTAAAGAGTGTTTTCCTCGTTCCCAGGATCCGCCTGGGAACGCTCTGCTATCGGCTCCGCCGACAGCGACAAACCTTGCAAATTAAGGGATTGCTAGCTTATAAACCAATCAACAAATGTTTTTGGAGGCGTGGAATGGGTATTTTGGCACCTCAAGCTGATGAGCGAGTCAAAGCAGTACAGATAGACGAAGACACCCTCAGTTTTGAACTGATGGATGGGCGAACAATTTCAGTCCCCTTAGCGTGGTTTCCCAGATTATTAAATGCGACTTAAGAACAGCGGGAACAGTGGCAAATCTGTGGTGGGGGCTATGGCATCCACTGGGAAGCAATCGATGAGGATATCAGCACCGAAGGGTTGCTGCGCGGAGCGCCCGCGCCTCGCAATCAGTCAGCCTCATTAGCCTCTAGCCGGTGAGGGCATTTTATCACTTTCCCTACTAATTTTACCCTCGTTCCCAGGCGGAGCCTGGGAACGCCTATTTGGAGGCGGAGCCTCCCTCTCAAGGAAC
>CAZJNL010000992.1:0-2660 GCA_964546515.1 uncultured Oscillatoria sp. | reverse complement strand
GCGGCGCGTCAGCGCTACGCCGTACCTACGGATATACCTCGTAGGACAGGCATCTTGCCTGTCCCATAATAGCCTCATGGAAAAACCTGACAATCTATTCCTGAAACTCAGCCGGCAGCTGTTTGCAGATACCGCTGAACAAGAAAAATTTGTTGATGCCTTGGTTCACCCCCAGCCGTTTAATCCCTGCATCCTCTGGCGGCGAGAAAAACCGGCAACTTTGCCCTTTGAGGTAGAGCCGCCCTTGCCCTGGCAACCCGCATTTGTTGACCGGCTCTCTCAGGGCGCAAAACCGGGCCAGCACCCCCTGCATGACAGCGGCTATTTCTACTGTCTGGACTTCTCTTCTGTCTTTGCCGCTTCTTCCCTCCTATCCGTCTCGCTGCCGGTTAATTTAATTGTTGATATGTGCGCCGCGCCGGGAGGTAAAAGTCTCTTCGCTTGTCAAGCCTTGCAGCCTCAACTTTTACTCTCTAACGAGGTGATTGGCAAGCGCACTGGCATGCTGATTTCTAATTTAAAGCGCTGCCAAGTGCAGCCGGCAGCTGTTCTCAGCCTCGACTCCCAAGTCTTGGCTAAAATTATACCGCAAACTGCGCAAGTTGTGACAGTCGATGCTCCTTGCAGCGGTCAGTCTTTACTGGCAAAAGGTGGCAAGGCACCGGGATGCTTTCACCCAGTTAATCTTAACAAGAATGCCAACCGGCAGAAAAGAATCTTGGCCAATTCAGCTCAAATAGTGGCACCGCAAGGCTATCTCGCCTACATGACTTGCACCTATTCTCCGGAAGAGAATGAGGGGGTTTGTCAGTGGTTTTTGGAAAGATTTCCCCAGTTTCAGCCAGTGCTTGTCGAGCATTTAGCAGCTTATCAGTCTCACTTGACAGCCATGCCCTGTTACCGAATATGGCCTCAAGACCGGCTCGGTGCCGGTGCTTTTACAGTGCTGTTTAAGAATACTGAAGAGGGGCGGGTTCAGGAGCTGCCGGCAGGGTTTTTTGAGGGGAGGAGGGTGACTTTTATTTGAACACATATAGCGGCAGAATATAGCGGCAGAATAAATTCTCCTCGTTCCCAGCCTAAGGCTGGGAACGCCCTGCGGGAGGCTCCGCCTCCAATTCCTGATTGGGAACGCCCTGCGGGAGGCTCCGCCTCCAATTCCTGATTGGGAACGCCCTGCGGGAGGCTCCGCCTCCAATTCCTCATTCCCCCTGGGAACGCACGAGTCTTTGCAAGGTGTTGCTTTTTGCAAAGTTTTGCAAAGTTTATTCAAGAAATGGATGGATTTTTAGCCCGCTCGCGAAACTTATTATATGATAAAAGTGGGCCGCAAGGAATCTGCTCTCAACGCAAGAGAAATGCGGGCGCGAGAAAAAACCCGCGCGGGCAGGGTTTGTCTGGCGAGCAGCGGTTCCCCTGCGGTTGTAGCCGCCAAGCGCGGCGACAGCCGCCCAACTGACAAAGTGTTACGCACCCGACAACTTGAGAATCGAAACGGCGAGGGAAGAATGCTGAAAAAACTAACTGCACTGGCGCTGTGTCAACTTGCCTGCGTTTCCTGTGCGATGAAAGCAGCGCCAAAAAACGTCATCATCTTCATCGGTGATGGTATGGGTTTTGAACAAGTTAAAGCCGCTGGGATATACGCCACCGGCAAACCAGGAACTCTCTCCTTTGAGGCGTTTCCCCATAAAGCTGAAATGACAACGCGATCCGCTGACAGCGAAGTGACTGACTCAGCTGCCGGTGGAACAGCAATCGCCACGGGTGTTAAAGTGAACAACGGCACGATTAGCATGGCGATTCCCGGCGAGGGCAAGGAACTGAAAACCCTTTTGGAGTATTTCCAAGAGCGCGGAAAAAGCACCGGTTTAGTCACCACAACCGAGATGACTCACGCCACACCGGCTGCATTCGGTGCCCATGAATCCAGCAGAAAAACTCAAGCTGAAATTGCTGGCGATTACCTCAGCCAAACTCGTCCGGCGGTTCTGTTTGGCGGCGGAGGTGCTGGGATGTCACCCGCAGCAGCGCAGTCAGCCGACTACACAGTTTTAACAGACCGCTCGCAGCTGCAAGCGCTGAACACCGAAACCGCCACGCGAGTGTCCGGTCAGTTCGGCAAAACTCATCTGCCTTACGAACACGACGGAATGGGAAAATTGCCTCATCTGTCGGAAATGACTCAGACGGCTCTGGCGATTTTGGATAATGACCGGGACGGGTTTTTCTTGATGGTAGAGGGGGGAAAGATTGACCACGCCGGCCATGAACACAACATCCAGCGCCAAGTTAAGGAAACTGTCGAGTTTTCCCAGGCGGTACAGGTGGCTCTCAACTGGGCGCAGAAACGCAACGACACCCTGATTATCGTCACCGCTGACCACGAAACCGGCGGTTTGAAGGTACTGAAAAATAGCGGTCAGGGAAACGTGCCGGCTGTCTCTTGGTCCGCCAAAGATCACACGGGTGCTAATGTGCCGGTTTATGCCTGGGGCGTCAACAGTCAGCGGGTTGCTGAGGTTATGGATAACACCCAGCTGTTTGGAATTGCCACGGGTGTTGCCGGTGCTAGCCCAACGCCTGCGCCGTTAGCCAAGAAGTAGACAGTCCGAATAAATTACGACGCTATACAAACAAAGCACCTTGCAGTAGTAGGG
>CAZJNL010000991.1:0-2662 GCA_964546515.1 uncultured Oscillatoria sp. | reverse complement strand
AGAGGTCATTTCTAAAGAACATCTAGATCCCCCCCACCCCCCTTAAAAAGGGGGGCTTGAGAGTTCCCCCCCTTTTTTAGGGGGGGGTAGGGGGGGATCTTTTCCCGACTAGGCGCTCACGGGCCTTTAATATTTACTTTATAAATCACCTCTAACTCGCTAACTTTCTAATCACAGCCTTGCTCGGATCTTTTCTCATCACTCACCACCGCACCGCACAGATTTGCCCCTTCCAAGTTAGCACCTTCCATTCGGGTATTTCCCCAGTAAGAATCGCTCCTTAAATCAGCACCCCTCAAGTCCGCACCCCTCAAGTCCGCACCCCTCAAGTCCGCAGCCCCCAGATCTGCACCGCTCAGGTTAGCATTCCTCAGGTTAGCATTCCTCAGGTTAGCGTGAGTTAAGTTGGCGCGATTCAAGTCCGCATTAATCAGTTTAGCACCGCTCAGGTTGACACTATTGAGGTTAGCATTATTGAGCTGGGCGGCACTCAAGTCCGCTCTACTTAAGTTAGCCCCACTCAAGTTAGCATTTTGCAAATTTGCTTGACTCAAATCGGCCCCGCTAATATCTCGCCCTCTCCCTCCCAGACTGACAATCTCCCAAACTGTACGCCATTTGCTATCAATTTTTGTCGTCCGGTCGATTCTGGCATTTTTGAGTGTGGCTGCAGACAGGTTGACATTGCTGAGGTCAGCACCTCTGATATCCGCATTCTCCAGGTTGGCAAAATGCAGGCCGGCATTTCTCAGGTTTGTGTCGCTCAAGTCGGCACTCTCTAGGTTAGCATACTTGAGATCCGCACCGCTCAAGTCGGCGCGGCTCAAGTTGACCCCCTTGAGGTTGGCGCGACTGAGACTGGCACCTCTGAGATCGCATCCCTGACATTGATTCGTGTCCCGCAATTTCTTAATTTGTTCCAGGTTTTGAGCCAGAGAAAAATCAGCTAACCCGACGATGTGATATGTAATTGTAACAGCTGTAAGGATTTTTCGCGTGAATTTATGGTACGACATCTGGCCCAAATGGAGTAAAAATTGAAGCCCATAAGGTTGAATCTCCCGTCACCTTTCACATCATGTCCTGTTGCGTCAATTAGCCCTCACTGGGGAGAATTTTCAGATTTCGAGCTTGGGGTGCGGGTGCGCGTCAGGTCTAAGCTGGGATACTGACCGTTGAGAAACTTATCCAGATTGATGTAGACACGGGTGTCTGTTTCGCTGATAGGGCCGTCAGCGGGGACGCGGATGCGCAATATCCTCTGCAGAGCGCTTTTGGGATTCGTCTCATCCAGTTTCAGCGGGAACAGCACCCCGCTGCAAGGTTCCCCCGCACCCTGAGCGGCGCACGCCACTACTTGGCCATCCCTCTTCCCCGTGGTGATGTAATTCAGCGTGCCGCTGTCGTAGTAATTCTGGAATTTTTGGGAGACATCCTCGCACAGCTTCTGGCGGGTATCCCCTGAATCGCCGATATCTGGGGAATCCCAGAGAATCAGCGGCACCTCTCCCCCAGAGGTGCGGGCGATGGTTGCGGGGATGCCGTTGCTTGCGCCGCAGAAGAAGGTTGTACCAACAGCCGCCCCAGGCGGGCTGACAGCAGCAGCCGGCAACAGCGCCAGGGCGACGGTGGCAAACAGTTGAGCCAATGAAGGAGTTTTCATCGTGATGTCCGTCAATCGCTGAAAACATATCCGGGATTTACATTATGATAGCAGCACTGGGCCACCTCACCGGCAGCCTCGAACTCGCCGCACGCCCGCACCCTCCCCGGTTTCCCCCCCGCACCAGACCAAAAACCACCCGCATTTGGCAGCTGAAATGTGCCGGTTTCAGCTCCGGGCATTTCCCGACATATGTTACGATTTCAAAATATTCATGCCACTTGCTTCCTAGTAGCCACGGTCAGATGAGTCACCCCCTAAAAAACCGAGTCTATGAAATCCTAGAATCCTCAGACCCTCAGGACTGGCTGAGCAGATTCGACGACATTAGCGTGACTGTCTTAGTCCTCTTAGATGTCAGCGCCTTTATTTTAGAAACATCCAAGAGCCTCTCTTTTAACTATAACCTATTTTTCTCAGGCATTGAGCTGACTGTTTTAATATACTTTACAATTTTATACATTTTGCAACTGTGGTCATGCACGTCCGATCCCAGATACCGGCATCCGATTTGGGGGAGACTGCGATACGCCCTCACCCCCTTAGTGATCGCAGACTTGATGGCCATACTTCCCTTTTACTTAATGGCCCTATTCCCGGATGTCGCGCTGATAAAAGAAGCAGACATCTTTCGGCTGCTCCGCTTGTTAAAGCTGATTAGATACTCCCAGTCACTGCAAGCAATTTTACAAGTAATCGCCAACAAAAAAGATGAGTTAGCGATGACATTACTGTCCGTCTTAATCCTGTTAACCTTTGCCTCATCTGTCATGTATTATGCCGAAAACGGCGCTCAACCCGAAGCATTTCCCAGCATACCGGCAGCCATGTGGTGGGGAGTCGTCACCCTAACAACAGTTGGTTATGGCGATGTTTACCCCGTCACGCCCCTGGGCAAATTATTCGGAGCGGCACTCGCCTTTTTTGTTTTTGTTTTTTTTGCCCTCCCCGCGTTTATCTTTGCTGGGGGTTTCTCCGTAGAAATTAAAAAAACAACAC
>CAZJNL010000990.1:0-2663 GCA_964546515.1 uncultured Oscillatoria sp. | reverse complement strand
GGACGTTCCTGACGATGACGAGCAATGGTGAGGTGAATTTAGTGCTGGCGCAGCGAGCTGCAGAGGAGTTTCACCCACCGAGAGTTTTGGCGATTTTCCCCCGCGATCCGGAAGTGAGTGCGCCGGCTAATAAGACGAAAGTTTCTCAGCCGTTTATAGCGGATGTGCCGCTAAAGACTTGGAACGAGTACATCAGTGATGGAGAGGTAAAGTTAGGGGAAACGGTACTCAAAAGGGTTGGGTTTGAATTTCAGGATGCTCATTTGCAGGCGCTGATTCGTTCTGGAGAGTTGGTGCCGCTTTTGAGGGATCGGGAGGGTAACTTTGAGGTGGTGCCGGCATCTGAACCTTGGCAACCAGGAGAGCGGATTATTTATTTGCTGCACGATCCGAAACCGAAGTTGCTGAAGCGTTTGTCTGGTGCGAATAATTCCCGGCTCACTTTGGAGAAGCTGCCGGCTGTTGAAGAAATCCCCATACCCGCTGCTGTGCGGGAGGGTTCTTTGGAGGGGGTTACGGCGGAGTGACGGCTGGGAGTGTGGAGACGCGGATCGGATCGTGTGGAGACGCGATGGAGACGCGATGGAGACGCGATGAAGACGCGATGGAGACGGAATGGAGACGCGATGAAGACGCGATGGAGACGCGATGGAGACGGAATGGAGACGCGATGGAGACGGAATGGAGACGCGATGGAGACGGAATGGAGACGGAATGGAGACGCGATGAAGACGCGATGGAGACGGAATGGAGACGCGATAAATCGCGTCTCTACAAGAGGGGGTTCGCCGCTGGAGGAACAAAGGGTGCCGGCGGGAATAATCTGGGCGCACGCTGAAATATTCCGCCGCTAAGCCTATTCAGATATCCTAGGGATTTCTGCTGCCACTTGCGACCGGCTCAGAGACTGTTCAGAAAGTAATTGTTAAGGCCGACAGGGGGTAATAAACCGGGTTTCTTTTGCTGGTAGGGGCGGGTAAACAGACATCCAATACTTGCAGTAGGGGCGGGTAAACAGACATCCTTTATTACCAGGAAACATCTGGAATGAACCCGCCCCTAGCGGGGTGAACCCGCCCCTACATATGTAATGGCACACAGCCTGTAGGGGCGGCCCCCCGTGGCCGCCCCCGGTTTCTGGCTCCTTCACGTTTTCTTTATAAACACTCTCTCAGAAAGCCGGCACATCTGGAAGGAATTATATCCTGTTCGGTAGGGACAGCATTGTAGAGAGACGCGATAAATCGCGTCTCTACAAGAGCGAGTGATAAATTCCACATCGGGGCTATAATATAAACAGAAGCCCCCCCTCACTTGGCATCGTTTCACCATGAGCCAAAAAAAACAGACGGCGAGAGCCGTCCCTCCCATTGAATACCTAAGGGTGAAAAATTCCCGCGCCCTGCAGGAATTGGAGCTAAAGGACATCACCCCCTTGACGGTGTTTCTTGGCCCCAATGGCAGCGGCAAATCCACCATATTTGATGTCTTTGCCTTCCTGTCGGAGTGTTTTTCTACAGGGTTGCGAAAAGCCTGGGACAAGCGCGGCAGATTCAGGGAATTGCGCAGCAGAGGGGCTGATGGCCCGATTGTCATCGAACTCAAATATCGCGAAAACCCCAATCAGCCTATAATTACCTATTCTAGCAAAGTTTGCTTCTGATGGCACCCTCAAAATGCTGGCATACCTGACGGTTCTTTATGACCCAGACACCCCACAACTGGTTGGCATTGAGGAGCCGGAAAATCACCTGCACCCGCGTTTGCTGCCGCAACTGGCAGAAGAGTGCCGGTCAGCATCAGCTAACGCTCAACTTATGGTAACGACTCATTCACCGTTCTTTGTTAATGGTCTCGACGAAACCTATCCCGAACCGAGCTTTTACCCCAGCGATCGCGCCAGTCGCCTGCGCTGCCGACAGTTGGAAGAACTCGCCGATACCCTCGCAGATAATGCTATCAACCTGTGGTATCAGAAACGCAAAGGCGACAAAGCAGACGCCAGCGATGCCGCAAAGTACCAAGCTGCTATTGACCGGCTCTTACCTTATCTAAACGAGCAACTCGTTTCCTCCACCTACCTGCTGGGTTCAACTCTGACTGCTGCAGATATCGCCGCCGTCTCCGCCGTAGGCTATTATAATCTGCGACTGGGTGAGGACTGGCAGCAGCAGTACCCCCACCTCGCAGAGTGGTTCAAAAACCTGCACCGGCGCGAATCCGTCCAGTCAACGGTTCCCCAACCCTAGCCGGTGCGCAACAGGTGTATTTTAAATAAACCGCCAAGACGCCATAGACGCGCTAGCGGCTTGCCCGTTGGGTAGAGCGCCAAGGAAAGAAAAGAGTTGCCGTAGGACAGGCGTCGAGCCTGTCCCTCCATAACGTGGAACAGGCGTATCGCCTGTAGGCATAGCGGTGTGGAGACGCGATGAATCCCGTCTCTACAAATCCTGGTCACGGTTGCGATCGCCCTAGCGCAAATACTGCACCCACGCAGGCATTACCTCCGGCGAACCGTACCACAAACCGGCTCTTCTCGGAGAGTGCGTCACCCCTTCGATCACCAGATTTTCCGCCCCCTGCAAATGCGCCGCCACCACAGGCGTGATGCCATCTCCCCAGGTATTGCCTTCCCCACAAGTCAACTTGTAACTATTGTAAGC
>CAZJNL010000989.1:0-2663 GCA_964546515.1 uncultured Oscillatoria sp. | reverse complement strand
TTGGGGAAAGCTTACCACTCCCTAGGGCGATACGATGAGGCGATAGAGCATCACCGGCAATCGTTGAAGATAGCGCGGCAGATGGGGAACCGCCGTGGGGAAGCCGCATCCCTGGGGAGTTTGGGGAGCGCTTACTACTCCCTAGGGCAATACAGTGAGGCGATAGAGTATCACCGACAGTCGTTGGAGATAGGGCGACGGATAGGAAACCGCCGTGGGGAAGTTTATTCCCTTAACAGTATGGGGAACGCTTACCGGAAGTTGCAACAAATTCCCGAAGCGATTCAGGCTTACCAATCCGCCCTAGCCATCTGCACCCCCACCGGCTTTCCCGTAGAAACCATCTTTGTGGGGCGCAATCTCGGCAACACCGCCTTCGACGCGCAACAGTGGGAAGAAGCGATCTCCACTTATGAAAAAGCCATTGAAGCTGTAGAGCAGCGGTGCGCTTGGGAGCCTTCGCACGCCCGCAAGCGAAAACTGCTGCAAGGGGACATTGATATTTACGAGAATATGGTGTACTGCTACATCAACACCGGCAATCTCCCCAAAGCGATAGAAATCGTCGAGCGCTGCAAATCAAGCAACTCGGTGCAGACTCTGGCGAATGCGGGGATGTACCCCAAAGACGCGCCACCAGAAATCTGCCAGCAACTCCAGCGCCTGCGTCAGGAAGCTTCCGTTCTGCAGCTACGCCTGGAAGAAATCGACGGCTCCGCCAGTGAATTCAACCGGCAAAACCCCAACTATACAGAGCAACTGCGCCAGCAATGGGTGCAAAACCGGCAACAGCTCGACGCCCTACTCAATCAGATTAACAAAGACATTGACCCAACCTTTCAACTCACCCAGCGGGTGAACCCCATCACTTTTGAGGAAATCCTCGCCCTTTTGGAAGAGGGAACCGCCCTTGTGGAGTGGTACATCACCGCAGAGTGTTTCTACGCCTTCACCGTCACCCCTGGAAACCCCCCCCTTACACAAGTCTGGGAATCCGACAGCGCCGATTTTAACGCCTTAAGCGAATTGCGGGATAAATACCTGGCCGCTTACCGAGATCCGAACACTCAATGGCAAACAGCGCTCAACTCCTTTCTTGACGAACTCGCCCGGATTCTCCACATCAGTGAAATCCTAGCACCGATTCGCCACTGCCGGCAGCTGGTGCTGATTCCCTATGGCGAATTGCACCTGTTTCCCCTGCACGCTCTCCCTATCGAGGGAAAAACTCGCCCCCTCGACATCTTCCCCGGTGGCGTGCGCTATGCGCCCAGTTGCCAGCTGTGGCAAATCGCCCAGCGCAACAGCGCACAAAACCTGAACCAAGCTGAAGCCAACCTGTTCGCCATCCAAAACCCAACGGGAGATTTACCCTTCGCCAATATCGAAGTGGAAGCGATTCGCGCCTACTTGCAGCCGGCTCATATTTTACCCCAGGAGAGCGCCACCAAAGACGCTCTCAATAAAGAGCCAACAGCCACTCTGTTTCGCTCGGCTCGCCACATCCACTTGGCCTGTAAGGCAACCTTTAATGTGACAGAACCCATGCTTTCTAGTCTTATACTGGCGGGTGCGGTTGGAGAAGCGGCTAGCAATTCAGATGCAGCAGAAACCCAGGTAACCTTACCGCAAAACTTCCCCGCTGACTCGGAGTCAACCCGTTACATCCCCTGGCGAGAGGGCAAACAGATTGATTTGTACCAATCCTATACTTTAGGAGAAATTTTAGCCCTCAACTTGTCCCAGTGTCGCCTCGTGACTCTCTCAGCTTGCGAAATCGACTTGACGGGATTAGACAGCCCCTTCATGGGTTTGCCCGCCGGCTTCCTTTATGCCGGTGCTAAGAGTGCGGTTTGCAGCTTGTGGCGGGCGAGTGACTTGTCTACCGCCTTATTGATGGGAAAATTTTATGAGGTGCTGGGAAGCGAGCCATCCGTTGCCAAAGCCCTCAACCGAGCGCAAATCTGGCTGCGGGATGTTAGCGCAGGAAAGTTGCGAGAGTGGATTGATGGGTTAAAGTTGGAGGCCAAGCTAAAGCAAGTCTTAAAAGACGAACTGGAACTTTACAATTCCGAGTCAACCCCTTTTTCCTCCCCTTACAACTGGGCGGCTTTCTGCGCGATCGCCAAATAAAATAGGTGCGCAACACTTGAGCTAGTTCCGGGAGCTATAGCGGTTCTATTTGATTTGTGAAAATTTTTTTTATCTACCGCCGCCGTGAAGGAGCGCCAAGAAAAGAAAAGATAGAGGATTTCACAAATCATTTACAACTGCTATAGATGCGGGGGATCCCCGCCGGTGGGCTTTTTATGAGTGGGGTTGACAATCCGTGTCGTGCGCTTTCTTTTCTAGTCTCCGGGCGATTTAAATCGCGGGGCGGGTCAAATCTCGCTCGTGCCGGCACGGCGGTGCGCCGGCACAGTGGGATGCTTTCTGAAGCCGGTCGTTTGCCAAGATACTCTGCTATAATAAGTTTAACTGACACGGGGAAGTTAAGAGTTGCCTGAGGCTAAGCAAGCGGTGCCGGTGTCAGAGAATAGAATAATGACAGGCTGGGACTTGGATTGGATGAACCTGGGGAGGTTGTGATGTCTCTACAGTTACTCAGACGGCAGTTCACGGTAAAAGATTATCAGAAAATGATTGAGGCGGGTATCTTTACG
>CAZJNL010000988.1:0-2665 GCA_964546515.1 uncultured Oscillatoria sp. | reverse complement strand
TGGGTCGGCGCTGTTTCTGTGTTGTCGGCCCCCCGGGGGGGGGCCCCCCCCCCCCCCCCCCCACCCCGAGAGCTAACCCAACCGAACAATCAGCGATGCGCCCGCACAAAGGCAATTATACTCTCCCAAATGACAGTTTGATTGCGCAAGTGCCGGCTGAATATGTCTTTTACAGTGCTGATTTCGGCTTCTGAGAGATTGCGAGACAGATGCGCTGCGTAAGTGGGGCGCGTGCCGGTGGGAGCAAACCAGCGCTCCAGTAAAGCAGGGGTGATGTGCGTGTGTGTGGTTGAGCGCGAAATCTCAATTTCAACAGCCAAACCGGCAGTCTCGAAAGCAGTCCGCAAGTCGCCCGCATCCCAGTTCACCAGCGGATCTGACTCGCTGGCGTAGATAGCTTCTTCCGCAACAGCTAGGCGCTGGTACAAATCCGCATCCAGCCAATTAGAATCGAGCAAGCGATAGAGGCGCTGCGTGTGACGGGGAACCGCCTCCGCCAGCACAATAATTCCGTCTGGCTGTAAGAATTTAGCAACCTGACGCACACTCTCTATTTTATGATGTTCTTGCAGCATTGCGTTGCGCCCGATTATGCGGTCAAATAGCACGCCTGGGGCCTGTTCTGCTAATATATTAGGCAGCTCAGTTAAGCTGGCTTTCAGCACTGCAGGACGGATTAATTCGGGAAGCGCCAACCCTTGTTCGAGCAAAGCGCTGGCATCATTTGGTGTGCGAGCTGCGGCATAAATTCCGCCTTCGGGTGCGCGGCGCACTGCTTCCCAGGTGAGCAAACCGCTGGCGGCGTTGAGGTCTAATATTAGATGGTGGCGCTGGGGTTCAGCGAGTGCGAATATGCGCTCGCGCACAGTTGCTAATTGTTCGCCGACTTGTGAAAGGGTGCGCTGCAACCAGCGGTCAATTGTTGGGGCGGCGGGACTGTAAGTCAGCACCTCTGCCGGTGTGACACCCACGCCTTCGACTAAAGCAGCGAGTTGTGCTTCGCGCCGGCGAGCGACTTGTGCGGCTATTTCGCCTTCAAACCCTTGAGTGGATGGCTGGTAAAATACTTGTCCTTGCAAGCTTTCTGGCAGATATTGCTGAGCGATCCAGTGATCGCGGTAAGCGTGAGGGTAGAGATAGCCTGCTCCGTGCCCAAACCCTTTTTTATCGCGATTGGCATCTTTTAAGTGAGTGGGTACTTCCGCTTCTCGCTCTTTTTCAACAGCAGCCAAAGCGTCAAAAAAGCCCATGACGCTGTTGGATTTGGGTGCGGTTGCGAGATAAAGGGCTGCTTGAGCTAAATGATAGCGCCCTTCTGGCATGCCCACACGGTCAAATGCCTGGGCGCAGGCATTAATTACCGCCACTGCATTGGGTTCAGCCAGCCCGACATCCTCACTGGCGAGAATTAACATGCGGCGCAAGATAAAGCGCGGATCTTCACCGGCATAGACCATTTTTGCCAGCCAGTACAAAGCGGCGTCTGGATCGGAGCCTCGCAAACTTTTGATGAAAGCGCTGATGGTGTCAAAGTGGGCGTCGCCTTCTTTGTCGTACAAAACAGCGCGTTGCTGAATGGATTCTTCGGCGACTGCTAGGGTGACGTGAGTGGTGCCGGTGGCGTCGGGCGGGGTTGTTTCTACTGCCAATTCTAGGGCGTTGAGCAGGGAGCGAGCGTCGCCACCGGCAACATTAACCAGATGAGCGAGAGCGTCTGAATCAATCCGCACTTTCAGCTTGCCATAACCGCGTTCTTGGTCAGTGAGGGTTTGCTCGACGACGCGGTACAAGTCCGCCTCATTCAGTTGCTTGAGCTGGAAGATGCGCGACCGGCTGACGAGGGCTTTGTTGACTTCAAAGTAAGGGTTTTCTGTCGTCGCGCCAATGAGGGTGACTGTACCGTTTTCCACCCAGGGGAGCAGGGCGTCTTGCTGGGATTTGTTGAAGCGGTGCACTTCATCGACAAAAAGAATGGTGCGCTGGGTGTGTTTTTTGCGCCGTTCGCGGGCGGTTTCGATGGCGTCGCGAATTTCTTTCACGCCGGAAAGGACGGCATTAATGGCGATGAAGTGAGCGCGGGTTGTGTTGGCGATGATGCGGGCGAGAGTGGTTTTGCCGGTGCCGGGGGGACCGGAGAAAATCAGTGAGGAAAGTTGGTCGGCTTGAATGGCGCGGCGCAACAAGCGCCCCGCACCCATGATGTGGTCTTGACCGACAAATTCATCGAGGGTGCGGGGGCGCATGCGGGCTGCTAGCGGGGCTTCTTTTTCGGCTAATTTCAGGTTGTAGTGTTCAAATAAGTCCATAGGAAGTGGTGAGTAGGGGCAGTTCTTTTTTACGCGAGACATCCAGAAACCTGGTTTCTTAAATAAACCAGGTTTCTTAACGTTCATTACAATTGTGGCCTGTGGGGATGGGAGCCGTCAGGGGAGCATGTCAGTTAAGTAAAATTTAACTTTAGAGAGCCATAAGAGGTTGTCTGTGGCCTAGGGTAAGGGGAAGGGCGAAGCATGAGCGAATGCAATCCTTTCAATGATTGCAAATATCCTCGCGATCATGCTTCGCCCCTACAGGATATTCTGTAGGGGCGAAGCATTGGCGCGGGGATCTTTACGACTGCGCCCGATATTTCGCTTCGCCAATGCAACGCCGTTCTTTACTTCCC
>CAZJNL010000987.1:0-2666 GCA_964546515.1 uncultured Oscillatoria sp. | reverse complement strand
ATAGCCGCCATTAATGCGATCAGCAACTTGCAAAGCTCGGTCATATTGTTTAGCACCGGCATATCGGATAGCTATTTCCGACAATATTTTGGCTTTGTGCCAGTCAGACTCGACGGCTTCAGCCACCTGCAAAGCTCGATCTAGAAACTCATCGGCTTGTTGGGGCTGTTCCACTCTGGCATATTCATTAATTATATCCGACAAGGCATTAGCTTTGTCAAGGGGGTTGGGGATGGTTTGCGCCACTTGCAGCGCTTGGCTGTACTGTTGCGCTTCCGCATATTGGCTAGCTATCTCCGACAGCGCCCATGTTTTAATATTATCATTCCCCATGCTTTCAGCTGCCTTTTGGGCGCGGGCTAGAGTTTCAGCGGCTTTCTGAGTTTGTCCCGCTTTCAGGTATTCGCCGGCTTTATCCGACAGCGCCCAGACTTGGCGATTGCCGGTTGGCTGGAACGAAAAGGCTGTGTCGTTCTGCGCCGCTAGGGCTGTGGAGCTTTTGCAGATGGGAGTCAGCAGGAGGGCGAGGGCGAGGATTGCCAGTTTCGGGAAGCTTCTGGGGTTTTGGCGAGTCGCGCTGACGCACTTCAGAGGTGTGGCGAGCGCACTGAGAAAGGTGATGAGGGATCGCACTGTCATGGGGGAGTAAGTTAATTTGCTGACACATCAGTGTTTACATGACGTTTTCTTTAAATTCAGGAAGAGAAAAACTTTTTTTAGGCGTTGCACATTCGTGGGATGAACCCCTCCCCCAACCCCCACCCCGCACACGGGGAGGGATCTAGTAGGGTGCGTTCCCTCTGGGAACGCACCTAAAGAGCCTATTAACCAAAGTGGGATGCTTGGCGCTTTTGCAGCTGTCAGGCTTTTGGAGTTGAAGAAGGTGCGGTGTCTGGAAGTGGGTTCCATCCAGAAACCCAACCAAGAAACCTGGTTTCTCTGCTAGGGGATTAAGAAAACCTTTAAAATCCTCACCGGCACAGTGCGTCGTATAATATTGCAGATACCTGTCAAGCCAAGCTGTCCCTGATGGCTTGCCAGTGAGGCGCTCTCAAAAACCGCTCAATAAAAACATTGACGTCAGGGAAATCTAGAGGTAGAGTATTAAGATGAAATGGAAACTCCTTCAAAAGCCGACCGGCTGGATACCTCCAGTCAAAACTATTCTGAATTGGGGATTTATGCTGGCGGCGGTTACAGCTAGCCTGTGTTCTCTAACCGGCTACCTGGGAGAACTGCACCACTTGCTAGAACTCACCTCTCATTTTAAAGTGCAATATCTGGGGATTGGGTTCTGCACCTTATTTTTCTTTTTGTGGCCCGCAAAAAGGCTTGGTGCTTGGTCAGTCTATTCTGCATTGCGATAAACTTGGTTGAGGTGGTGCCGTGGTATCTGCCCCAGCCGGCAAGTGCCGGTGAGACAGTCACCCAGCTGCGAGTTTTGCAGTCCAATGTCTTAAACTCCAACAGGCAGTATTCTAAGGTGATATCGCTGGTGAGGGAAGAAAACCCCGATGTGGCGGTTTTTATAGAGGTGAGCAAGTCTTGGGCGAAAGAGTTATAATTTTTGCGGGAGAGTTTTCCCTACATTTTACAGAACCAAGATGACGATTATTTTGGTACAGCAATCTACAGCAAGCTGCCGCTGGCGCACCAATTAATCAAGGATTTGGGAGGGGGGCGGAAAACTATAATGGCGGAGGTGATGATTCAAGGGCAACTTGTTTCACTTCTGGCGTCTCATCCAAATATTCCCACAGGGCGATCTGGTTTTAAGCAGCGGAACAAACAGCTATCTGAACTGGGCGATTTTGTGGTAAAATTGAAAAAGCCGGTGGGGATGGTGGGGGATTTTAACACAACGATGTGGTCGCCGCATTACAAGAAGTTTGCCAGAAAGGCGGCACTGCAAAATGCGCGGGCCGGTTTTGGCACTATCCCGACATGGCCGACTTTCTTTACCCTGCTGTACATTCCGATTGACCACTGTCTGGTGAGTCCGGAGATTGAGGTTGTGAAGATTCGCCGGGGGCGGGAGGTAGGCTCGGATCACTTGCCATTAATCACGGATTTGGCTATTATTAGAAAAGCCGAATCTAACTGACCGGCTGCCGGTGGGGGTGTCCGGGCAGTTAAGCTGTTACGCGCCGACAGATCCTCGTTCCCAGGCTCAGGCTGGGAACGAGGGAACGAGGGAATTATATTCCTTTTTTGTAGCACAGGCGTCTCGCCTGTGCCTCGCCTGTGCCTCGCCTGTGCCAGAAAAATAGCTCGCGCGACAGGCAAGATGCCTGGACTACAAGAGATGGATTTACAAAAATGGGAGGCTGCCGTGGGGGGAAAATAGGTAAGCGCCCCTACTGTTAAAATATGAAAATAGCTTTATAATAGGAATGGAACACTTTTAAAAACATCGGGCGATGAAACGCATCGTTTTAATTACTGGGTTTGAATCATTCAACGCCGGCTTGTACCGCCAAGTGGCTCAGCTGGCTCAACAGCGCTGCCCAGAACTGGATATTCGGGTGTTTAGCGATCGGGACTTGGCCAGCAAGCCAGCGGAGATAGAAGCCGCACTCGCAGACGCCCAAGTCTTTTTTGCCAGTCTTATATTTGACTACGACCAAGTTCTGTGGCTGCGCAAAAGGGTTGAGCACATCCCCATC
>CAZJNL010000986.1:0-2669 GCA_964546515.1 uncultured Oscillatoria sp. | reverse complement strand
GTTATTGGGGTCAATCTTTCCCTCCCGCAGCAGGTTACTGTGGTGCTTACGTCTATTTTGGCCTCCGTGGGTGCGGCGGGGATTCCTGAGGCGGGGCTGGTGACGATGACGCTGGTGTTCTCGGCGGTTGGTTTGCCGGTGGAGTATATCGTTTTGCTGATAACTGTGGACTGGTTTCTCGACCGGTGCCGCACTGCTATTAATGTGATGGGTGACATGACGGTTAGTTGCTTGCTGGATGGCAAGGATCGCCAGAAGGAGGTAGAATGATTAAACCGCTGTTAGCAGTACAGTTCAAGCAAATTTTAGGTGCGGGAATGCTGAGTATTGCTGTCCTCAGCATTCCCTCTGCGGGTGTGGCTGTCACGGTGCAGCAAGTTCCCAACCCCCGTCAGGTAAACGGCGGTTGGGTGACGGATATGGCTGGCGTGCTGAGTCCCTCAACGGAAGCGGAACTCAATCAGATTATATCACAGTTGGAGGCAAAAAATGGCAGTGAAATTGCTGTGGTGACTGTGCCGGATACTGCACCATCCGCTACCCCCAAGCTGTTCGCTACATCGCTATTTAATTATTGGGGAATTGGCAAAGCCGGTGAGGAGAACGGGGTGCTGTTTTTTGTCCTAACTGCCGGCATCAGGGCGGGGCACCCCGCCCTAACTCACTATACTTAGCAAGAGTGTGAATTTGTTTCCAGTCTTTTGGATATAAAGCACTACCAACCCAGTGTGCCCGGTTCCCCTTTGAATGGCCCTACAATTTCGCTAGTAATCCAGCCCCCATAGAAGTTACCTGGCTGTGGCCTTACTAGCTCGCCATCTACAGAGCAGGCATCCATTAGCCAAGCATAAAAACTGACGCAGTTCTGGATGGCTAAAAAGGCAGGAATAGGGTTGAGATAAGACCAAGCTGCATTTTCCGCTTGCTTGTCACCCACTCTCACTGTGTAATAGGAACACCATCCTTTCCACTCACACCAACTTTGCCGAGATGTCTTGAGGAGAATACCCGGCTTGATGTCCTCAAAAGGAATATAGTAGACGGGAGGATGGCTTGTTTCCAACACTCGCTTGGCACGATGAGTATCTGCAATAATCTCCCCATTAAAAATTATTTGGATATGCTTGGTCAATTCCTCCAAGCGAGGGGGACGGGGGTAATCCCAAACTGATTCTTGCCCTGGACCTGGGGGTATGCGTTCTGGTTTCACTTTTAACTACCTCCTGTTAAAATAGATAATACAAGACGGGCTGGCTTCCGCGCCACAGCAGTAGCAGCACCGGCGGCGGAAGTCCACCGGCACTCCTCAAAATGCCCTGAGAGTGGGGGCGCGGTTTCTTTGCCCGAAAATATCTGTAGAAATAATATTGCCTTGACACCTACCGGCTGACCGGTCAATTGCCATGTCTTTTCCTGCCATCACCGTAACCGTCAAACTGTTCGCCGCCTATCAAGAAGCGTATGGCGTACCTGAACTGGTGCTGGAATTAAGCGCCGGCACCTCCGTTTCTACTGTCCTCGATCGCCTGATATCGGAACATCCAGAACTCGAACGGTGGCGCGACATCACCCGCTTCGGCGTTAACCTCGACTTCGCACAGCCAGACACAGTTCTGCAAAACGGTGACGAGGTGGTGCTCATTCCCCCCGTCAGCGGCGGCTAAGGGAGGGGGCAACAGGCGGATCTCTGTTGTAGAACGCCGAATCGCGTCTGACCTCTTGTAAGCTGTTAAGCTAATAATGCTGCTTTTGCCTTGAAAGGAGGCAGAGCCGACCGAGGGTCGTTCCCAGGCAGAGCCTGGGAACGAGGGTATCTCTGTTGTAGAACGCCGAATCGCGTCTGACCTCTTGTAGCACGCCGAATCGCGTCTGGGCCCAATCCCCAGCGCCCAATCCCCAGTGCCCCATTTCCAGTGCCGTCACGAATCCCGACAAAATTTATCGGGTATAGTTGACGCACTCTTGACGGTGTGATACTATCGATTCACAATCAAAAAAGATAACTCCCCAGACCGCACAGCCCCCCACCAGAGGATTGACCCATGACCCAGGCGACTCAACTGCACGCACCCGGAATCCAAACCACCGCCGCCACGTTCAAATCCCTTATTTGTAAGGAATGTGGCGCGGAGTACGAACCTCTTGCCACCCACGTTTGCGAGTTCTGTTTTGGCCCGCTGGAATTGGGCTACGACTACGACGCCCTGCGCCGGCACGTCACCCGCGAAAGCATCTCTGCCGGTCCGAACTCGATCTGGCGCTACCGTCCTTTCCTGCCGGTGGCCACGGATAACCCCATCGATGTGGGCACCGGCATGACGCCCCTGGTTCGCTCCCACCGGCTGGCTCGTCGCCTGGGCCTCAAAAAACTTTACATTAAGAACGATGCGGTGAACATGCCCACCCTCAGCTTCAAGGATAGGGTGGTGTCAGTCGCCCTCACCCGCGCCAAAGAGTTGGGCTTCACCACCGTCTCCTGCGCCAGCACCGGCAACCTCGCCAACTCCACCGCCGCCATCGCCGCCCATGCCGGTTTGGACTGTTGCGTCTTCATCCCCGCCGACTTGGAAGCGGGCAAAGTCCTGGGCACCCTGATCTACAGCCCCACCGTGATTGCAGTCCACGGCAACTACGACCAAGTAAACCGCCTCTGCTGCGAAGTCGCCAAC
>CAZJNL010000985.1:0-2669 GCA_964546515.1 uncultured Oscillatoria sp. | reverse complement strand
TAAGGCATGGGGCATTGGGCATCATCGCATGGGGCATCATCGCATGGGGCAAAACAATCAATCCCCAATTCCCAATCCTGGCTTCCATTATCCGGGCATCCATTATCCAAAAACCGCGCAAGCTGTGAAACCCGGTTTCTTGAAGAAACCGGGTTTCACAGCTTTGAGTGATTTTACCTTTAATTTTTTAATTTGACTCACCGGCTCAGCAGCCCTCACCCGAATCTGCCTTACTGAAGACACCCTATAAAACTCATCCGCTCGGAACAGCTGGCCACTTCAATTCGGTGGCCCCATTCTGTTGCCCGGAGGGTTCCGCATATTCTGCCGGCGCTGCTGCATCAGTTCAGCCATCTGGCGGCGCTGATCGGGGGTCAGCACTTCTCGCATTTCCAGCAGGCTTTCAAATCGCCACTCTCCTAGCTTGTCCCGCAAGCCTTGAACTTGGCGGTGTTTCTCGCGCAGTTGGTCCTGGGAAGCGGTGCTGGCCATCAGCTTGGCAAACTCTTCCTCAGCTTGACGCAATGCTTGTTGCTGCTGCTGCATCTGGTTTTTGTACCGCTCGCGAATCTGCTGCATTTTTTGCATCTGGTCTTGGGAAAGATTCAGCTGCTCAAACAGTTCGCCCGGGCCGCGACCGGGTGGGCCATCATCTCCCGGTCTTTGGGCAACCGTTTGCTCTGGCGCAGGATCTGGCAGTGCGAGGGCACCGGCATTACCCAGAGCTAGCATTAAAACTGCTAAAACAGAAACGCGACGTAACAGCATTGTATTTGCCTTGTCATTCTTACTGGGTTTTTGAACTGTCTGGGGGAAGCGGCTCGAAAGCTGTGTCAGCCGCAGAGCTGTCACTGATGGTGCCATCCCAGTTGTTTACGAGGAATGCCTCCAGGCTGGCTATGTCAGCCGGACTGGGGGTTGGGGGCGTCAGCAGGCGGGGACCGGCGGTGGCAATCAGCACGCCGGCAGCAATTGCCGGTGGCACCAGCCACAGACGGCGGTGCCGGTGCCTGCAGACATGTGCCGGTTCTGACGCCACAGCAGCCAAAATCCGCTCCTCCAAATCCGGTGCCGGTGGGGGAGCCCCGGGCCGGTGCTGGCGCAGGAAAGTCACTAAGCGTTGGTCATCAATTAGAGGCTCAGTCATAACTCCACTCCTTCTTGCTGAAGAAATTGCCGCAGCGCTGCTCTTGCGTGGAACAGGCGCGACTTGACGGTTCCCACCGGCAGCCCCAAGATTTCCGCCACTTCTTTTTGCGGCAAGTCCTCGAGATCCTGCAGCACCATAACGCTGCGATGCTCAAAACTCAGCCGGTCGAGTCCGCGCCGCACGAGGTCTTGATAGTGCATCTGCATCAAGTCAGGTGCCTCAGCGTGGGGCGTACCGGTGTCGGTGAGGCTTTGCAGCCCCGAGCGCTGCTGGGCTTGCGAGCGCCGGTAGTCAGCTGCCACATTCCAGGCGATCCGGTACAGCCAAGTGGAAAAGCTGGACGCCTGCCGAAATTTGGGCAATCCTTTCCAGGCTTTCAGGAAGACCTCTTGCACCAGGTCGTCCAAGCTGGATGGCCCACACAGCTGGTAGAGGGTTGACCGGACTTTGTGCTCGTAGCGCCGGTATAGCTCGCTAAAGCCTTGCCGGTCGCCCTTCAAGCACTGCTGCACGAGGTACGAGTCAGATTCGCGATCTATTAACACATCAGCTGGCACAACAGACACTGGCGGGGTCTTCCTTACCGGTTGTTTATTTGTGACGCTTTAGACCAGGCCGGCACTCAAAAGGTTCACCCCCTCCCCCCGGCCTGTAAATAAATTAATCCCCCGGAATTAATTTCCCTTCAGCTGCCGCAGCGCAGGCCCTGCAGTGGAGAGGAGAGGGTTTCCTCGTTCCGCGTTCCGGGGTCGTGTACAGACGCGACATATCGCGTCTGTACAATTATCCCTCCTTATCCCTCGTTCCCAGGCTCTGCCTGGGAACGCAGATCGGTCGGCTCTGCCTCCTTTCGACCGCAAGCTTCTTAAAAGCCTAACAGCTTATTGCCGGCCTGAAGCAATGATATCTAAAAGCTTCTTATATACTATTTCGACATCGCGGAAGTAAGTTTCTTCATCTCCAGCGACCGGCACAAAAAATAGGTTAAGACAAGGCGTGATATAATCTTCTGACGCTAAAGTATCCTCCTGCACAAACACCCTCACTGAAGTGTCCGCCACCTGAGCGTTCGTCAGCAGTGCTAGACCTTGGAACAAGTTAAATAAATCTTGGTACTCTTTGTCAGTTCGGGGGACAACCCCCACATATCTTTGCCGCATCACGGCATCTGCTGTCGAAAAGTGCCCCTGACAGCTGGAGTAAGTTATGCAGTTAAATTTCAATATTAAAGCGACAGTAAGTTCTCTGACGCCCGCTTCTATTGATTTTTTAAACTTGCGGTGGTACTTAGAAAAGATAGGAGAATCGCTGCAAGCGGACGTTCCATCTCTGTTGATATGCCCCTGGGGGCTTTCCCGAAACGTATCCCAGTCTGTTTCTGACACAAACCTGTCATCCCAGGAGGAGATGAAATCTTTTAATCCACTCAAATAAGTCATCCATCCGCCCTCAATATCGTGCTCTGTAGCGCCCCAGGGGAACGCATTCTTGGGAAGAAACCGGGTTTCTTAAAGAAACC
>CAZJNL010000984.1:1272-2674 GCA_964546515.1 uncultured Oscillatoria sp. | reverse complement strand
TACTGCTTTGGTACACCCGGGCGATTGAAACTCACTGCGACAAACTTTCGTCCGCCTACGCGGACTTTTTAGAGCTCTAGTTTAGAACTCTCGTTCGCAGGCTCCAGCCTGGGAACGCCTATTGAGAGGCGAAGCCTCTCGTTCCCATTCCTCGCCTCAGCCGTCATTTCTTTTCTTTCGTTGCCGAGATACCGGGCGATTTAAACTCACTGCGACTTGCGTTGCGTCCGCCGGCGCGGACTTGTTAGAATGCAGGGGTTGGGGTGTGGTACGCTCGGCGTCACACACCCTACTGCTAGCCATCAGCTGAAAGAATTTGATTCAGCGTCTATCTTTTCAAATAAGCCCTCCAGATTGGCGACGAACGCCTCTAGATCCGAGCTTTCCATCTCGCGCCAGCCATCACTTCCCAGAATTGACGGGACATTATATTTCTGGCTGGGATAAAAGTTAGCGAACGCTTGGGACGAAACCCAGAGTTTTACTTTTCCATTTTTCTCAGGCTGCGCGGAAACTCCAAACAGGCAGTTAGACCAATTGCTTGGAGCTTTGGCTATCAGGTTCAGTGGCGGACTGAACATCAAATGAGTGGGCCACGGATTCATGGTGAGCTGGTGTTGCTGTCCGGCGTGCACCAGCCGCATAAATTCCCTGCCAATGCCGTGTTGCTGAGCCATCGCTATTAAGAATTGCAGGCGGTCTTGCGGAGTAGTCAAACGGTGTTTTAATTCTGCTTTCTTTGAGTTAGCCACTCCTGACGGCATTATGGAGTTCAGCAGCTGTTTCTCTTCCTGCTGTTTAGTTCTTTCATCCAGTTTGACGGTCAGCTTCTGGAGTTCGAGCAATTGCTGCTGCATCTGAGCGAAACTCTCGGCGAGTTGCGGGAGTTTGGCGATTTCGGCATTGAAGTGGGCGTGGGCGGAGTCCACCGGGCGGAGTGAGTCTTGCAGCAGTTGGCGCAGAGACTGGATTTCTCCTTTGAGCTGGTGAATTTCTCCCTTTAGCTCGCTGGGATCGAAGGGGGCGGGTAGCGCTTCTAGCTGCTGTTTGACGCTGGCGGCGCTCTGCCTTAATTCTTCTATCTGCTGGGGTTCCGAGCGCTGGTTAAATGCCTCGGTTAAGGAGGAGAGGTTTCCTTGGAGTTGCTGAATCTGCTGCTCTAGAGGAGTGGGGTCAAAGGCAGATGTGTTTGGCAGCTCGGAGAGGGCAATCTTTAATTCCTCAATCTGCTGCTCTAGAGGAGTGGGGTCAAAGGCAGATGTGTTTGGCAGTTCGGAGAGGGCAATCTTTAATTCCTCAATCTGCTGCTCTAGGAGAGTGGGGTCAAAGGAAGAAGTGTTTGGCAGCTCGGAGAGGGCAATCTTTAATTCCTCAATCTGCTGCTCTAGGAGAGTGGGGTCAA
>CAZJNL010000984.1:0-1172 GCA_964546515.1 uncultured Oscillatoria sp. | reverse complement strand
AGGAAGAAGTGTTTGGCAGCTCGGAGAGGGCTGCCTTTAATTCCTGAATCTGCTGCTCTAGGAGAGTGGGGTCAAAGGGGGCGGCAAGGGCTTCTAGCTGCTGTTTGACGCGAGCGGCACTCTGCCGCAATTCTTCTATCAGCTGGGGTTCCGAGCGGTGGTTGAATGCTTTGCTTAATGAGGAGAGGTTTCCTTGGAGTTGCTGAATTTTTTGCTCTAGGGGAGTGGGGTCGAAGGCTGGAATGTTTTGCAGCTCTGTAACGGCTGCCGTTAATTCCTGAAGCTCCTGGTTTAGGGGAGTGGGGTCAAAGGGTGCGGGAAGCGCTTCTAGCTGCTGTTTAAGGCTGGCTGCGCTGTGCCTCAATTCTTCTATATGCTGGGGTTCCAAGCGGTGGTTAAATGCTTGGGTTAATAAGGAGAGATTTTCTTGGAGCTGCTGAATTTGCAGCTGGAGGGGGGTGGGGTCAAAGGCTTTATTTTTTTGGGTCTGAGCGAGTGCTATCTTTAATTGCTGAATCTCTTGAGCGAGCGAAGTGGGGTCAAAGGTTGAAGCCGTTGGAGGAAGTGCTTCTAGCTGCTGTTGCAGCTCAGCGGCGAGCTGATTTAATTCTTCTAGGCGTTTCGGCTCCGGTCGCTGGTAAAATGCTTCAGTTAATAAGGAAAAGTTTTTTTGTAGAAGCTGAATCTGTTGCTGCAGTTCAGTGGGGTCAAAGGTGGGAAAAAGTTCAGCCATGTCTTGATAATCATGGCTTTCAGCTGCTTCCCTGAAGCTGTTTATGGCTTCTTCTAAGGTGTCAAATCGTTTTTGCAGCTGGAAGAGTTCTTCCTTTATGGGGTGGAAGTCTGTCGGTTGAGATTTGGCCAGCAAATCTGCAACTGAGTTGCGCACCGCTTGCATTTCCCCTGAGATTTGTCGGTCGGTTTGGGTGACGCGATTCCCCATCTCAGTCAAGACTGCAGCTATGTTCTGCTCAAATGACTGCTCGAACCGGCGGCGGTTAATCAGGCTCAGCGAGAGGGCCAAACTCAGGGGAGCCGCCGCGTAGATCAGCTGCTGGGACGCAAAGGCCATAATTGTCCCCGCAACAGAACCCGCTGCGGAGATTGATTCCACTAGCTCCAACCCATTGCGCTCAGGGGTGTCTTTCATTTTGTAGACCTTGAATGTATTC
>CAZJNL010000983.1:0-2676 GCA_964546515.1 uncultured Oscillatoria sp. | reverse complement strand
TGCTGGGATTCGTGGGTGTACCCATCTCGGTATCCCCGCTGGAATTCCGGCGAGTCCAGGTTGGGGCTGTCCGTCTCTGAGGAGAGGAAGGGTTGGCGGGTATCGTCGCTGTTAGGTTGCATTTCTTGGACATTTCTTGGTCTGGGATGGCTCGCCCCCACCAACTTTGGGCAGCGGCGGCGCGGGATTGATGATGGCTGAGGCTTTTTGGCTTTTGCGCGGCTGCCGTTGCTGCCGCCACCGGCACCCCACAAGCCGGTTGTGTCACTTTTATGTTAGTCCAGCACTGCCGGTGTTCAGAAGGTCTTGACAAAATACTCGCTTTGTGGTAAAAGGAGTGCCTGCACCGCCATCCCCTTTCTTTCTCGTTGGCGCACAGCAAAATCAAAGAGTGGGGGCGAGTTTACAGATATCCTGACAAACCAGTAACGATATTTATAAACCCCGGGCAGCCGGCGAGATCAACCCGTCTGACAGAAATTGCGGTGCCCCGCCGCCAGCTGAGCTATTCTGGTTTGAACCGGCAGCCCTCACCTGCAGGTGCCGGTGGGCGCAAACAGTCTCTACCTTTTGGCAGATGAGCGACCGTAAATGCCACCCCGTTGAGTGCCGGTCATAACAAAAATTCTATGAATTTCTCCAATTTTGGGCTGGAGTGTTGCGCTATTTCAGCCCCAAACTTGCTTAATGTACTAAGATTTTCGTCAGACGTATTATCCATTACAGCCATAGAGCTGTCCTTCGTAATAACTGGATTTATTCTGAGATATTGTTCCTGTTTGTTAACGGAATCAAAAACCTGCTTTATCTGGAAATCAACCGTTTCCGCCACTCCAGTCATCGTGATATTAATCACAGGTCTTACCCATTGAATCTTTCCCCAGTCTTTGGCTTTTTCGTACAAGTATTTTTCTTTAATATTTCCCGTTCCCAGGGATAATACTACCATATCTTTGGCCGTTGGATTACCTTCAGACGGAGCTTCTTCACTCCGCTTCCGTTTTAATTTTGTCCGCACTTCCGCATAAGCGCAAAGCGCTGGATTATTTGCAAATACTCCCCCATCGATTAAGGGGTAGAAATTATTCGTCAGTGACGTGACTTTCGCCACTTCAAAGAAGGTTGGGGCTGCAGACGTAGCCCTCGCCACCTCCCTAACCAAGAAATTAGATTTTTCATCCGCTATCGCATCATGTTGAGTGAAAAAGTAAGCCCGCCTTTTTTGTATATCATAGGCGGGAATTAAACAAGGTTTCAGCAAGTCACTCATCTTTAAATCCAAGAAGTAATTTGCTAGCAATTTTTCAAAAGTAGCCGCCGAATACTTCTTCTGAATTATGCCCCCTAAAGAGCGAATTTTATGCCCCAGGGTTTGGCTAAATATTTTCTTCCCCCTTTGCAGGTAAAATTCCACGGCCTCTTGAGCCGTAAACCGAGGTCTGGCAGGATTTTGGGGGTCAGGACACAAATAAATACAAGTTAATATCCCTCCGCTACTGGTGCCGGCAATAAAATCGAAAAAGTCAGCTATTCTCGCCTCTGGGTTGCCGGTGCGCTTCTGGAGCTTTTCTTCCAATAAGACTAATATCTGTCCGGGAATAATCCCCCTGATGCCACCCCCATCAATCGAGAGGATTCTGGTGAATTTAGACATACCTGTCCCGTCTTCCTTGCTGATTGGTGTTTTTCGCTATCCTAGCAGAACCGCGCTGTGCCAGTGTGGGGGGATCACAGGCGAGACGCCTGTGCCTACGCAGCCGGCGGGCAACTCATATCAAGTTCGGTTGAATACCTATAATATCGCGCTGGGAGGGGCATTGGGCATCGGGCATTGGGCATTAGGCGTAACTAATTCCCCGCCCCCGTTTCCTCATTGCGGTTAATCAACCGCATATTATATCACAGGATATCGCAAAAGCCAACCTGGCGAGCCGACACCATATACCGAAAAATATACTCCACCAGCTCCACATAGTGGCGGGCAGCTGCCGGTGAGGGGGCCCAAACGGTGATGCCGTGGTCGCGAATTAGCAGCGCCGGCACCTGTGGCGGGGACACCTGAAAGCGCTGGCAAATCTCCGCCGCAATCCGAGGGACGTACAAATGGTTGTCAAACACCGGCATCGCCACCTTGGGGTTTTCTTCCCACACCCCCAGCCCCTTGAGCATTTCTATCGATGGCAAAGGCAGATCGTCTTTTGTGGCGAGGCGGGAGACTAAATTCGCCTCTATGGAGTGGACGTGGTAGCAAGCTTCCGCCTCCGGGAAACAGCCGTAAATCGCCTGATGGATGCTGGTTTCGGCAGAGGGTTTGTCGCCCGGTTGGTGCCGGTCGAGCACCTCCCCATCCGGGGCGATGCGGATGAAGTCATGGGGCTGCAGCTCACCCTTGGGGCGACCGCTAACCGTAATCCAGAAGCTGCCATCAGGCAGGCGGGCGGAGAGGTTGCCGGCTGTGCCCAGCATCCAGCCATGCCCGTAGAAGCAGCGGGCTGCAGCAACTAGACCTGGACGCGGATCGGTGTTCATCTGAGGCAATAATTGACAGTCCCGAATAGTGTGAGGACGCGACATCTCGGAGAAGCGATATCTCGGAAACGCGATATCTCGCGGCGAGGAAAATGATTTTTTTATCATAACTCAAGTTGCTACTTAGAAATGAGTCGGGCGAGATCC
>CAZJNL010000982.1:0-2680 GCA_964546515.1 uncultured Oscillatoria sp. | reverse complement strand
CAATAAGCTATTAGCTATTTAGGCCAACGGCTCAAAGGATTTTTGGCTAAATTAGAATTAAAATATCGGGCGTCCCCCGATACTTCCTTGTCTATCCAGTCCGGTAATTCCACTTCTTGATTCTCCTCGGTAAGTTCCACTTCTGCTAAAATTAACCCTTGATTTTCCCCGGCAAATTCATCCACTTCCCAGGTTAACTCCCCAACCACAATTTTGGAGCGCGTTTTTTCAATATAAGGCCGGTCGCATAAAGTCTCTAATATCTCTCGGGCGTCTTCTACTGGAATGGGGTATTGAAATTCTGCTCTAGTATTCCCCACAGTAGGGCCTTTAATAGTTAAATAACCGCGCTCGCCGACAATTCGGACTCGCACTGTTAGTCCTTCTGTTGTGGGAATATATCCCTGGCAGTAATATTTGCCTTCAGCAAGCCCTCGCCATCCGTCGCCCTTAACTAAAAATTTGCGTTCTATCTCGGTTGCCATAACTTTAATCTTCTTACCACCTAGATGATTTGGGGGATGATTATTATTTAAATGGGAGTGTCAGGATCGTTTTAGTCAAGGGGCGGCGAGTTGCTGGCCAAATCTATTAATTGGGATTTTCGCGATAGTGACTCTTTTCATCCACAAGCAAATGTCGCAAAAATGAGTCGGGACATCGGGCAGCACCGGCAGTGGCGGAGGTGCCACCGGCCCGGCGGGTGGGGCAGAGTTTTTGCAAGCAGCCAGCAGCAGAATAAGCTCCTGCAGGGAAATTCTTCTGAGCATCATTGCGGGATAGAATAGGTGAGCGAGCCGACGACACCTGTGGCCATCGCGGTTTCGGGCGAAGTGATACAGAGGTGTTCAACTAAATTTTAGCTCAAATTAGCTCAAAATTTCTCTTTTATTTCGCAAGCTCGCCCGAGCAGGCAATAGCTGACGGAGGCGGGGATTGGCTCTCGTTGCAGCAAAAACCCCCCTCCGCCCCCCCAGCCCGCCCTACCCATTACTTTCCCCCCTTACCCACTAGCCAAAAGTCAACAGTAAAAACCACAAAATTTGTTTTTTTGCTTTGACCGCAGGGTGTGTTCCCCTGGGGGGAACGCACCCTACTGGCTCACGCCCCACCGACAGCACCGGCTCGGATTGCAAAATCTTCGGCTGTTCCCTATTCTAACAAACAGTGCGTAACTCAAAACTTCCCCAATGCCTCAACACCTAGCGCCCCGACCAGCCGCACCCTTCAAAAACACCACCAATCGCCTAGATGCCCTTCTGGCTCTCCGGGGATTTGCCAGCTTGATGATAGTCGCCTTCCACTGCGCTGCCCCCAGAGAGTCTATTATTTATAAAAACCATGACCTCAGCTGGCTCTTATTCAGCCACGGACTCGTAGGCGTTTGGATTTTATTCGCGCTCTCCGGCTACCTAATGGGTAAAGTCTTTTATACCGATCGCTATACCGCCGACCTGCCAGGTGTCCTCAACTTTTGGCGCAACCGGCTCCTGAGAATTTGCCCCCTTTACTACTTCGCCATCTTAATCTTATCACTCTTTGTCTACCCCCACATCCTCAAACCGGAAAACTGGGCAACTCTGCTCCGACTCCTCACCTTTACCTACAATCAAGTCTTGCCCCCCGCAGATTTCAACATTACCCTTTGGGCGATTTCCACCGAAGTGCAATTTTACCTAATCGCCCCTTTCATCTACACTTTTTTCAAATCTCGCTTGCAGAAACCCCGGCAAGTCATCTTAGCAGCCGGTGGGATTGCCCTCATCTCCTTTGGCTTGAGACTAGCCATCTGGATTGCTCTGCGAAACCAGATTCACGAAAAAACCTTCTACTATCTCAAATATTCCTACAACCCCCTGCTGACTAACCTGGATATCTTCTTGTTGGGGTTCCTAGTCAATGCCTGGATTCAAACAACCCAGCGGGATTATCTTCAAGCCGTCACGCCCGACTTCCTCAAGAAGTTGAGAGTGCCTAAATTACCTGGAAAAACTCTTGCGGTTGCCCTAATCGTCTGGCTCTATCTGTTCACAGCCTATCACATCTATCACCAAGAACTCTGGAGATTGCCCGGACGTGCCGGTGGAGTCAGGACAACCGCCCTCTTTTTCCTGTTGCCGGTGCTAACAGCCTGGGTGACATCTTTCTTCATCTTTGCCTTTGAGTCGGGCGGTTCCTACTGGGCATTTCAGCAAACCGAAAGACTCTCATTCGATGCCTGTCTGAAAAATCCCTCACGACTTCTAGAAGTTTTCGGCAACCTGTCCTATGGCATCTATATTTGGCACGTCCCTATTAATAGAAGTCTAGCTCCTATTTTCACATCAGAAATTCCCGTAGAAGCCTTCTATTTCAGGCTGACCTCGACCCTGCTCATGTCCGCATTACTGGCGTCCGTAACCTACTACTTGGTAGAAATACCAGCCGGCAGACTCAAGACTTTTAGAAAGTCCTGAAAGCCGCATTCCCTTGTAGGGTGCCGTACTCTCGGCTAAGGCACCCTACTGTAGCACAGGCGTCGCGCTTACGCGCCCGCACGGAACGGCCTGTGCCTGAAAAATAGCTCTTGGACAGGCAAGATGCCTGGACTACAAGAGATGGATTTACAAAAATGGGAGGGGGCCGTACTCTCGGCTAACGCACCCCACTTCTAAAACTTGTAACTCAAGACAGAAATCAC
>CAZJNL010000981.1:0-2680 GCA_964546515.1 uncultured Oscillatoria sp. | reverse complement strand
GGTGGCACCCCGGTACTTTCTAGCGGGTCTTTGGTCAGCAACTGGCTGACCGCATCGCGGGAGTCTGTCTGGGGGAAGTTCCACTGCCGAAACACCTCGGCGATCTGCTTTTGGAACGAGCTGGCTTGCCGTGGCCCGAGCAGGTCTTCTATCTCAAAGTACACCGCCTGCAGCAGCAGAAGGCAGGCTTGAGTAAAAAACGGAGCCGCTGTCACACCGCTTCCTTGGGCCTCCTCACTGAGCTGCTCTATGCGGATTTTGCCCCAGATGCTGTATCGATCTGGCTCCTCCAGCAGCACGCAAGCCTTCCCACGGTTGTCGGTCAGATCCCGCCAGAAGGCTTTGGCCTCTTCGGCTTGCTTGGCGTTGAAGACGCTAATTAACCTAAAGGTCTGTCCCTGATAGTTAAGAATCGGAACCTGCTGGCCCGTTTTGGGGTGCTGCACACTGGAAATCTCAACATCCTGCCGTTTCAGAATAAACATGACAATGCCACTTGAGTCCTCTGTGAGCCTAGGCGTGCTGTGGGGGTAGATGGTGATCGCAACAGCGACGTTCTCGATATGCAGAATGCCTGAGTTGGGAGTTAGCCGCGTCGCGTTGGCGCTGATTAACACCCTATCTTAATTGATGCTTCATCGGAAAATCCCGCTCTTGACCCCCGGCCAAGCGTCCGTCTGGCCAGGACAGGAAAGCGGGGCGGGGTATTTGCCACTTTCGTGCAGTTACAGTCCTTGGTTTTTAGTGCGATCGCGCCCGCAACCCTGCGCTGACGCGCCGCAACGCTTACGCAACAACCTGTATACCACAAGCTCCGCGATTCCCGTCGGCAGGCTATCTTTTCTGACTCTTCTCCTTTGGGAGAGGAGATCCCGCCCCCATTATTAGCATCAAGGCTTATGCCCTGCTGCGTAACAGGGCGTGGAGCGAGTGGTTGCCTTCAGTCGCTATCATCTAATTGCTACCTAATGGCAAGCGCGAATAGGGCCCGGGGGTTAGAAAAACCCCTATCTGGCCATTCCACGCCCAGCCAGAGCCGGTAAAAAAAGCAACCGACTGGCCACTGGCATGCAGTCGGACCTGACTGCAAACGTTATATTATTAATTTATATGCTCCCGCCGCTCAGCGGATTGCAGTGCGCGTATTAAAATTGATCTAAACTTGCCCCAGTAGCTCAGAGGATTAGAGCATCTGCCTTCTAAGCAGAGAGCCGTAGGTTCGAGTCCTACCTGGGGTGTGGCCAAAACCCCTGTGCCGGCATCACTCTCCCTGTGGCTATTAGCACACAGAGTACCCTTTTGTCAAGGTGCCGGTGGTATTCGCTCAAAGTTGTCTCGGTAACGGCTGCCCCTGAAAATCTTTGGCACAGGCGTCAAGGCACTCCATCTGGCTGCATCCCCATGCCGGCTTTCTTCGCCCCCCAAAGCTCTCCCAAGCGAGAAATTTCCCAGAGTGCTGGACTTTGACGCTCTGCTGCCGTAAACAGACGCGCCTAGGAAAGCCGGCGCAGGGATGGTGGATTGTTCTGTTTGTTTTTTGGTTTGTTTGTTACAGTCCCACTTGCGGGATTCCTTCTGGCGCTTCTCCCACCTTCTTACCACCCAATGACAGCAATCTGGCAGGGTTAATCTTGCCTAAACCCGCTCCAACTCTTGTTTTATCTACATTTCTCAAAAGCCCGTGACGAGGATTGAACTCGTGACCTCACCCTTACCAAGGGTGTGCTCTACCACTGAGCTACACGGGCTCAGTAAATTTATCGTTTTAGACTTCAGATTGTACATCTAAAATCTAAAACGTAAACTCTAAAATTTTTGAGGTGGGCCGGGCTAGATTCGAACTAGCGTAGGCGTAGCCAGCGGATTTACAGTCCGCCCCCATTAACCACTCGGGCACCGACCCATTCATCCCACAGTTATTAATCCTAGCACACCTGCTCCATGATTTCAAACATTTTTTTGAAATAAATTTTCGGAGCCCTGCTGCCAACCAGCTTCTTCCCACCTTGATGTCCTCTCAACTGGCCTTGACTCAGAACCAGCCTGCGGGCGTCAACCGCCCCCAACACCTAACCCTTGCGCCATTCCAGCTGGATTGCCGGTTAAGCCGGCCTTTCTGGCTGGATCAGTCCGCCCGGGGGGAATCACTCCGATTGGAGATTTTTCACTGCGAGCCACAACTATTAATAGTATACCTTTTCCCCCGCCTGTAAAATACTAATTTATTATGTTATTTTGATATTTGATTAATCTTACTTATAAGTTAACGACTGGCCACATCCCCCCGTCAGGGTGTGGCCGATCGTGCCGGTGCGACTGGGGGTGAAATTTCAGATCAGTGGGCGTGGCACCGGTTTTGTAAGGCTTATGGTACTGGGCAGTAGGCGATGGGGCATTGGGCATTGCCAGCTCCGCTGCGTCTGCGTTCCCGCCCCACTATGCAATAACGATTGCCCAGCACTTGATATCAGGGGGGCGGGAAGTAGGGGCACCCCTTGCCGGTGCCCCCACCCCTGGCCGGTGCCCGTCACTGCAGGGCCCCTACATGCCCGGGGAGAAGACCTTTCCGCCCCACCAGGCAGGCTGGGACTTTTGGCGACCGGCAAAACTTATTGCTGGGCAGTGGGCGATGGGGCATTGGGCATTGCCAGCTCCGCTGCGTCTGCGTTCCCGCCCCACT
>CAZJNL010000980.1:0-2681 GCA_964546515.1 uncultured Oscillatoria sp. | reverse complement strand
TGTAGCTCGAAAGTTCGACTTGCTGACCTCTTCCCCCACTACGTCTGAGAGGATCTTCCACAATTGGGAGGCAACATCCCTGACGTGTCCCTCGGTACATTGGCAGTCATCTGCAATTTTGGAGTATCGCTGACCTCGCACAGTCCCGCGCAGTATGGCCTCTTGCAGATCGTCTAGGTGGTTGCCGGTTTTGGCGAAAAACAGGTCGTCGGCCAGTTTTAAGACTTCCTTAATGTCCATAGGTGGGGTAGATGCGGGAGTTTTGCCTATTTTACCCGACATTTTCCGACATTTTCCGACATTTTCCGACGGGGCCGGTTTTTTCCGACATTTACCGACATTTTCCGACATCCGGAGGAATAGAACTCCCTACATTTTCCGACATTTTCCGACTGACAATCCTGAGATTTTGACAGATGATGGGTACAAACACTGGCGTTGCACCAGGATGATTAAAACTTTTTGCGGACATCCTGGGAACCCCACACCCCAACCCCCTCCTCGTTCACGGGGAGGGGGGGAAAAGAGAAGGGTTGATCGCAGGCGCTGTGCAACATGTATCTGCGTTGCAGTCTGTTCCCCTGTTGAACACCAAGGGGGAGCGATGGCTAATCTTGAGGTAAGGTTGGCAGGGTTAATCTTTAAGTTTTATCCACCGGCTTCTGATGGAAGGTAATTTCAGCTAATTTTGCTAGAGGTAATCTATGGCTGTTAATGTATTTGACGCGAATTTCTATCGTTCGGTCAATTCTGACTTGCGGAATCTCAACGATGCCCAAGCCTTGCAACACTTGTTAAACTTTGGGCTGAACGAGAGACGGACATTTTCTCCCTTAGTGGATCTTAGCGTGTATGCGGCTAGCAATACCGACTTGGCGGCTGCCGGTTTGACCACCAACAGGCAACTGTATGACCATCTGTCCAATTTTGGGGTGAAGGAGGGGCGCGTTTTATCCACGGTTTTTAATGGGTCGTTCTACCGGAATGCCAATCCTGACTTAGTAGCAGCCGGTCTGACTAACGAGCAACTGTTTGACCACTTCCGGAATTTTGGCATAAATGAGGGACGAGCCTCGTCACAATCTTTCAATGTCAGCTTCTACCTGAATAATAACGCGGATTTGAAGCAAGCCGGTTTCAACTACCAGCAGGCACTGGAACACTATGTAAATTTTGGGCGGAAAGAAGGACGCATTGCTTCTTCCTCAGGCGCAGCGCCGACGCCAACGCCGACACCGACAGTCGGCGATCCTCTCCCGCCGGCAAATAGCACTCTCAGCGCCGCTACGGATCTAGGCGTACTGAGTGCCAACCGCACCATCACCGACTCTTTGGGCACTGATAACAGGAACGACTACTACCGCTTCACATTAAACAATAATATTGATTTCGATCTGACTCTCAGTGGGCTGGCTGCCTCTGCCCAAGTGCAGCTTATTAAGGACTACAACCAGAACGGTGAGGTCAATACTGCTGGTGATGGGGAGGTTTTGAAAGAAACCAATGGTTATTCTGGTTCTAACGGCGAACTCAACACATCCCTAGAAGCCGGCACCTATTTTATGAGGGTATCTCCATATTACACCAGTGGGAATACCAACTACAACCTAAGCTTGGGGGTAACTCCTAAACCGGCCACAACTTCAACAGACCCAGGCAGCACCCTGAACACCGCTCTCAACATTGGAGCTTTGAGCCCCAACACCACCACCTTCAAGAATTTCGTTGGCCAAACTGACCCGAACGACTACTATCGCTTCACCCTAAACAGTAACAGCAACTTAAGCGTGACGCTTGCAGCCCTGACTGATTATGCCGGCGTGCAGCTTATTCAGGACAAAAACAACAACGGTCAGATTAATGATGGAGATATTTTGACCTATAACTCTGCTTATTCTGGCAACGCCGACATCAGCGCAGACCTACAGGCAGGCACCTATTTTATGAGGGTCTACGCAGGTGGTGGTGATAACACCAACTACGAACTGATAGTTACAACAAAACCAGCCACCACCTCCCAAAACCGGCCTAACCTTTTGAACAGGACGCTTAACATTGACTCCCTCACCGGCACGCCCACTTCCGATCAAGTCGCCGGCAGCAGTGAGGCGGTTTCCAAAGATACAACTGTCTCTGTCATTCAAGAGTTCAACGGCAATGGTAGCGCAACCACCGGCACTCTTTTCAGCGATGCCTTTGGCAGTTCTTCTTCCGACGCTTCAAACATTGAAAGTTTAGCAGGCGGGACAGACTTCGCCGGCATTTTGGCCAGCAACTCGCTGGATAGCACCAACTACAGCACTAACCTGACTTTTGTGTAATGAGTGGGGTGCGTTCCCACTCCTGTCGCCCCATTGATAGAGTGAGCGAGAGTCGGGAACGCACCCTACCTCTTAAGACAGCCGGTGAGCGAACCCTAACCTTTCTATTATTGAGATGCGATTCTCATATCCTGTCCGGTTGCTTCATTTTTTTCTAGTTGTAGGGGCGGGTGAACCCGAAATCTTTGTGACATAGATCAGGGTTATAATAAACCCGCCCCCACCCCGGCAAATCCCTGTGAGTGGGGCGGGTTTATCCAAGCTATCTGTCGGGAGCGCCGGTTATCTATGAACCAGCCCCTACCTCATTTTTTTCTAGTTGTAGGGGCGGGTGAACCCGAAATCTTTGTGACATAGATC
>CAZJNL010000979.1:0-2688 GCA_964546515.1 uncultured Oscillatoria sp. | reverse complement strand
CATTATTAAGTTTAAGTTGACACCAATGGCGTCCCGCCTGCCCTACAGGGGTGTGCGCTACAGCGAGATGAAAAGCGCTGTATCAAACCGGCTTGAGATAGTATTCAAAGCGCTCCCGGAGCTGCTCAACTGTGAGATTTTGAGTCCAGAACTCCACCAGGGCGTGACCAAATGCCGAGGCATTGAGATCGGGTGAGGCGGGGTTTTCTAGCAGCAGTGGCCAGAGGGAGCGCAGGTCAAAGTTGAGCGCATTAGAATTGTCTGAACTTAACAGCGAGAACAGCTCATAAGCCATCTGGAGTTTGCCAATAACCACCGGCAACTGTTCGGCGGGAATTTTCTCTGCCAGCAGATAGGCTAGGGTGGGAGAGCCGGTTGACAGCGTGCTGAGAAACTGGAGGACAGGACTTTTGAGCAGTGCCGTGACTCCCTGGGTTGTAGCCATTTGGAAGGTGTAGCGGTCGATGATTTTGGCGGCGGCGGCGGTGCGAGCTTCCAGATTGCGCAAAAAGCGGGCGAGGCGGAGTTGTTTAGCCGGCGCGATCTCTTCTAGCAGCGCTAATGACAGGGCGTCGGCATTCCAGGCGACTCGACCGGCTTTACTGTCGCCGGTGACAACCGGCAGAACTCGCTGGCAAAACTCGCCGAGAAGTTCAGCGCGATACTGGGTGGCTTCCCGAATGGTTTTTTCCTTGGGGCGATCGCCCCAAACCCAGTCGTAGGGCGGCTGCCATTCGCGTACTGGACGCAGGCGATCTACCTGGGTAATAATAGCGAGTGCGGGTAAATCTGTAACTTGTGTTTTGATATCTTTGAGAAAGTCTACATCCATTTGCAGGGCGGGATCGCCGGCAGGGTTGACTAATAGCAACAAATCGGCGGTTTTGGCGCAATCAAGCACTAATTCCCGCAAATCCGCACGGTTGACTTGTTCGTAACCGGGGGTATCCAAGAGCGTCAGGCTTTCTCCCGTTTCAGTCTGCCAGCGGTAATTCTCAATCCGCTCGGTGCTGGGCAAAACATCGACTGCTGCGCGATCTGCCTGAAATAGGGTGTTGATCAAGCTGCTTTTTCCGGAGCCGGTTCGCCCCGCAATCAGAATAGTGACGGGTTTTTGCTCAACTGTTTCGACGGGTTCTGCTTGTTGGAGGATTTCTCGAAGGGTTTGGGTTTTGGCTAAAGCCAGTGCCGGTGCGGGAACGGAAAATGCTGCCGCCGGCAGGGTGCTGCTTCCGTAGAGGGCAATTGCCTGCCGGCACAGGTTGCGCAGGGCGGCTTCTCGGAGCAGCTGGCTCAAATTCACCACCAGTTCTTGAGTTGCGCGGTTAGTGGAACGCCGGCTGATAAGTGCTGCTACTGCAGCTGCTGGGTTGAGGAGCCACTGCGCCCAGCTCCAGGCTTGCGAGAGTTTGCGAGCGGATGGTTCCAGTTTGCGGTAAACTTCGTATGCTTGGTATGCCTGCCCAACTGTGACTTGATTGAGGGCGGGGGATAAGTTTTGCATCCAGCGATCTAAGTCGTCTAATGTTCCCCGAATCAGGGCGTAAGCTTGGGGAATGTAAATGTTGAGCAGGGGATAGTTCTGTTCGGGATGGTAGATGCCGGCGATGGCGATCACAAGTTCCTGGCACCGCTGCCAAAAGGTTTGCCAGTCTTCCCATGCCGGTGGGTCATTTTGTGAGGCTTTGAGGATTTCTTGGAGGGCGGTTTGCGCTTTAATTGCAGCTTCATCTGGTGCCGGCAGGGCGGTGGTATTGTCTGCAGGGGATTCTATTTCTTTGTTGACTTCCGCTACAAGGGCTTCCACCTGCTCGACTGCCGGTCGAGTCCATCTGACTAGCAGCCAGCGCCAGCCAACTAATACGAGGGTGAATACGCCCCAGATCCAGTTAATGCCCCACTGGTTGATGTGCTGCCCCGCTGCTACCATCAGGAAGATGATGATGCTGGCGACCGGCAGTGCTAGCACGAGCCATTGCCACAGTTTTAATCGCACCATTGTCTCTTGCTTGTCTTGGTTAGAGTTGTTATACTGCTATTAGTGTTGTAACACTTCTGTGATGGGTTTTCGCTCCCTATCTAAAGGAGGAGTAATTATGAAAGTTGTAATTGAAGAGATTGTGCGCCGCCTTCATCTTCTCCCTGAAGCCAAACTCCAGGAGGTGCTTGATTTTGTTGAAGTCCTAACCTTGCCTGGAGAAGTTTCAACCTCAAAACAACGGGGATTGGAAGAGAATGCCTCCTTACAGGAGGATGAAGAGTTTGATGCGCTCCTTGATAGATTGGCTCATGAATTCGAGGCGTGTGTCGGGCCAAACCCGCCTGTACTGTCAGACTTTGCAGTTAGCCGTGCCGGCATTTATGAGGAGCACCCATAACTGTGAGCTACTTAGTCGATACTAATGTGCTGTTGCGCCTCGTAGAGCGTTCTGACTCACTTCACCCAGTGATCAGAACTGCCATCCGAAAACTGCGTCAGGACGGGCATAGCCTTTACGTGACTTCTCAAAACTGTGTTGAATTTTGGAATGTTGCCACACGTCCCATTGAAAGAAATGGATTGGGCCTGACTCCTGCTGGTGCCGAGCGACTGTTGCGCCTGATTGAGCGGGTTTTTTCAGTGTTGCCTGACAGTCCTGAGATATACTTGGAGTGGCGCAGGCTAGTTGTGACACTGAACGTTTCGGG
>CAZJNL010000978.1:0-2689 GCA_964546515.1 uncultured Oscillatoria sp. | reverse complement strand
ACTGCTTTAAAACACAAGTGGGGCGCTCCCTGTTCGAGCGGGTGAGGCAGTTTTAACTAGAGGCAGAGCCTCTGATTCTCGTTCCCAGGCGGAGCCTGGGAACGAGGGAACGAGGGACTGCGTAAGTCCTAGAGGAAAATCTTGCCGTGACTCCTCTAGGAGTTAAAAGGCCAGACACCGAGTTCGTCATTTTCATTACCTGTGATCTGGCTGATGCGGAAGATCACAAATTCAGCGGGGCGGACGGGTGCGACGCCGACTTCGACATACAACCGGCCCAAGAGCATGGTTTGCGGAGTGTTGATATCCGCATCGCACTTGACGTAGTAAGCTTGAGCGGGGCTGTTACCGGCCAGAGCAGCTTCGCGCCACAGGGAGTCGAGGAAATTGCTGATGGTGCGTTTGACCAGCTGCCAGAGGTCTTCGTCGTTGGGTTCAAACACCACCCACTGGGTTCCCTGTTCGATGGTCTTCTCGATATAGCTCATCAAACGGCGGACGTTGATGTAGCGCCATTCGATATTGTCGGGTTCGGCGAGGGTGCGAGCCCCCCAGATGCGGACGCCCCGGTTGGGAAAGTTGCGGATGCATGTCCATGACCCCGTGAACTTGGTCTAAGTTCATCAGACCAACTTCGGAGACTTTCATCAAGTCCGGGCATGAGACAATGGTCACATCGTCGATCTCGAAGAGGCCGCGCACGCCGGTGCGGTCGTCCCGCACCCCTTCTACATACTGGCTGAAGCGTTCCGGCTGCACTTGCACCGGCGGCGGGCTTACTTCATAGATCCCGTTTGCGGGACGCCGAGCCAAGGGGCTGCTGGTGAGGGAGATATCTGTGGCCCGGATGTTGCGGCACCTTTGCAGAGCGGTAACGGCGTAATCAGCCACTTCGGCAGCTGCTTGGGGGTTCATGCTCAGGTGTTCGTACCGCTCGAGTTCTTCGTTGCCTTGGGTGATCGCAACTGTAAAGTATTCACCCGTGTTGGAGGCAATAGCGGTTGTCCCGCCGCCAACGCCAGCTTCTGAGTCTGAGTTTTGGGGTTTGGGGAACCCGTCCATAATTCTGACCCGGATAGCTCTCTCGACAGGAGGCAGCAGCGAACCGTTACTGCGGACGTTCTCCGCTGGGGCGATCTCCGGTTGTGGGGCGAGAGAAAACCGCAAAGCGGGGCGAGAAGCGCGTTTGAGCACGTCTGTCCCCACTGCGGCTGACTCCGGCACCGCAGAACCGGGCAATCATCTCGCCAGCAAGCGGGCGATCGCGGCGGCGGCGTGCAACATCTTGGGATTGAGTGTGCATCTGCAGGTGGCGGATAATTTGCCGGGTAATGCCGGCGAACTGACGCAACTATTGCGCCTGTGGGAGCGAGAAGCAGTGCTGTGCAACAGTGCTTTGCTGCTAGACTGCGATCAAGTGGAAGTCTCGGAACGCAACACCAGTGCGATCGCCCGATCGCTCGAACAAATTAACAGCCCCCTGCTGATCGCCACGCGAGAGCGCATCCGCCAGCGACAGCGGACGCTGATTAATTTTGATGTCAGCAAACCCACTCACCCAGAACAGTTTCTTCTGTGGGAAGAAGCGCTGGGCGCGAGCGGAGAGGAGTTACCAGATGCGCTCGAACATTTGATCGCGCAATTTAACTTGAATGCACCGGCAATTCAAGCCGCTTGTGCCAGCTCCCTCGGACAGATCGGGCTAGAAGATAATTCTAAGTTATTGGGCGATGCTTTGTGGCATGCGTGCCGCGCTCAAGCACGCCCTCGCATGGAAGATTTAGCGCAGCGAATTCAAGCCGGTGCCAATTGGGAAAATTTGGTGTTGCCAGAAACACAGATGCAGACGCTGCAAGCGATTATCGCCCATGTTCGACAGCGGGTGAAAGTTTACGAACGCTGGGGGTTCGCCCGCAAGGGAGGGCGAGGTTTAGGAATTAGTGCCTTATTTGCCGGTGCCAGCTGGACCGGAAAAACAACGGCGGCGGAAGCGCTCGCCAAGGAATTGAATTTAGATTTATACCGCATTTATTTGAGTTCAGTCGTCAGGAAATATATTGGCGAAACCGAAAATAACTTGCGGCGGGTGTTTGATGCAGCAGAAGGCGGGGTTTCCATTTGGCTATTTGATGAATACGATGCTTTTTTTTTGCATGCCTTCAGATGTAAAATATTCCCACTAACGCCCCGCCAATATTGAATTTAGCTACCTGTTACAGCGGATGGAATAATATCGTTTTTAGCTATTTTTAATCCAAATTTTAAAGGAACACTGGAGAGTGCTTTTCTGCGGCGAATTTGCTGGGGCAGTTTCCCTTTCCCGAAGCCACTCAACGCGCCGAGATTTGGCGGCGCATTTTCCCGGTGACACTCCTACAGAAGGAATTGATGTCCACAAGCTGGCGAAGCAGAGTGTTGCTGGGGGGAATATTCGCAATATTGCCATGAATGCGGCTTTTTAGGCTGCAGATGCTAATGAACCCGTGAGCATGAAACATTTGTTAAGTGCCGATCGCAGCGAAAGTGCTAAATTGGAAAAACCATTAACGTATAGTGATATCAAAGGCTGGGGAACTTCCTAAGGAATGCTAATTAAATAGCACAAGTGGTTAATTCTGGGAGATTCCAGCCCTATAGAATAACTGGACAGTGCCAAGTTAGGGTAGGAAAGGGCCAGAAGGTTTTTCAA
>CAZJNL010000977.1:0-2695 GCA_964546515.1 uncultured Oscillatoria sp. | reverse complement strand
CAGAGCGTAGTTGGCGCGGGGAAACATCACGCAGTGCAAAATATCCAGCGTCGCCCCCACCCGCGCCAGTTCCAAGTGCAGCTTGCGAAACTGGGGAGTCTGGTAGCAGCGATTTTCAATCCTCAGCCTTTCTCCCTCCAGACGTCCCTCCACATACCCCAACTCAGGCGGCATCGGGTAAGGTGCCAAATCCAAGTAGCGTTCCCAGATTGCCTCAATCCGATTCGCTAACTGGCGGATCAGCGGATGCTGTTGCTCACGCAAGGAGGAAATTGACGTTAATGACACGTTTAGAAGCCGTCCTGAATTACGCTACGCGACAACATCTATCTTACCCGAAGCCCGTCTCCCCAAAGCGCAATCGAATTAGAGATTCCCGGCACGAAAAGCGCAGCGCACGCTCGCATTCCCCTTGTTCCCCCTCTTTCCCCCTCGTTCCTGGGCAGCCGCCTGGGAACGCAGCTTTGTCGGCGGAGCCGACTTTCTCTAATAAACAGATTAAAAGCGTAACAGCTTACCGGACTTAAGCTCATTTCCTGCTAATTCCCTTAGCACAAAAAAACCGAATTGTCAAGGAAAGAGGTTAACAAACCCGGTTTCTTAAAGAAACCGGGTTTGTGGCATTTGGGATCTGAGTCTCCCAGGGAAAGCTCGCCCGCCCTAGCAGCGAGAGAAATTCAGAATTGCCGCACTCATTGAGGCTGTGCGCACCTCTGACTCGCTTCCCTCTGTGACTTGCGGAGGAACTCTCTGGCTTATGCCTGCTCAACTGACGGCGCAGGCACTGCGAGCCGCCGTCTTCTGCCGGTCGAGCTGGAACACCAGGGGTAGGGTGCGTCAGCACAGCGAGCCCGAACCTATAGCCCCAACACGCTCAATTGCTGACGCACCCTACAGCTTAAACTCGCCTCCCCAGCGGTGGAACGCTCTCGCTTACGCCTCCTCAACTGACGCCGCTCGCAGCGCCAGCGCCGTCTTCTCCCGGTCGAGCTTGAACACCAGCACCCCCAGCGGCGGCAAACACAAGTCTATCGAATAAGGTTTGTTGTGGAACCACCACTCGTCGGCCCACTTGCCGCCCAGATTCCCCATATTGCTGCCGCCGTACTTGCCGGCGTCGCTGTTAAACACCTCAGTGTAAAATCCGAATTCCGGCACCCCGATGCGGTAGTGGCTGTGCGGCTGGGGCGTGAAATTGCAGACGACGATCAGGTAATTATCCGGATCTTTGTCGAGGCGCATGAACGAAACCACACTGTGCCGGTTGTCGCTGCAGTCAATCCACTCAAACCCGTCGTAACCGGCATCCTGGGTGTAGAGTGCCGGTTCGCTGCGATACACCTGGTTTAAGTCTTTGAAGAACTGCAGCATATTTTTATGTTCGTCATACTGGTGCAGGTGCCACTCCAAGTCCGCCCAGGCATTCCACTCGCTCCACTGGGCAAATTCCATCCCCATGAAGATAGTCTTCTTGCCCGGGTGGGTGAACATAAAAGTGGAGAGGGCGCGGAGATTGGCAAACTTCTGCCAGCGGTCTCCCGGCATCTTGCCAATCATCGGGCTCTTGCCGTGCACCACCTCATCGTGAGACAGAGCCAGCATGAAGTTTTCGCTGGGGTGATACCACATGGCAAACGTCACGTTATTCTGGTGGAACTGGCGGAACCAGGGGTCGAGGTGGAAATAGTCCAGGATGTCGTGCATCCAGCCCATATCCCACTTGAAGTTAAAGCCCAACCCGCCCACATAGGTAGGCCAAGTCACCATCGGCCAAGAGGTAGACTCTTCCGCAATCGTGAGAATGCCGGGGAAGTAGCTGAACAGAACGTGATTCGTCTGGCGCAGGAAGTCAGCCCCTTCGATATTTTCACAGCCGCCGTACTGGTTGGCAACCCACTCCCCATCCGGGCGGCAGTAGTTGAGGTAGATTATGCTGGCCACGGCGTCCACCCGCACGCCATCGATGTGGTACTTGTCGAACCAGAACAGGGCGTTGGCGACCAGGAAGTTGCGGACTTCGGCGCGACCGTAGTTAAATACCAGAGTGCCCCAGCCTTTGTGTTCGCCCTTGCGCGGATCGGCGTGTTCGTACAGGTGGGTGCCGTCGAAGAAGGCCAAGCCGTGGCCGTCTTTGGGGAAGTGGCCGGGAACCCAGTCCACGATCACGCCAATGTCGTTGGCGTGGCACTGGTCAACGAAATACATGAAATCTTGGGGGGTGCCGAAGCGGGAGGTGGGGGCGTAAAAGCCGGTGACTTGATAGCCCCAGGAACCGTCAAACGGGTGTTCTGCGATCGGCAGCAGTTCGATGTGAGTGAAGCCCAGGTTTTTGAGGTAGGGAATCAGCTTGGCGGCGAGCTCCCGGTAGGTGAGGAAGCGGGCACCAGGTCGCAGTTCTGAGGTGATGACCACCGGCTCTTCTGTTCCGTCAGGCAGTTTGGCAGGTTCGGCTGAGGAGGCGTGCAGCCAGGAACCCAAATGGCATTCGTAAACGGAAATTGGCTGCTTGAGGGTGTCGGTGTGACGCCGGCGCTCCAACCACTCGTCATCGTTCCAGGTGTAGGTGCTCAAATCCGTGACGATCGAGGCGGTTTTGGGCCGGACTTCTTGCTGGAAGCCGTAGGGATCGGATTTTTCGTAGATGTGGCCTTCCCAGTTTTTGATTTCGTATTTGTAGTGGTCGCCCACACCCAGT
>CAZJNL010000976.1:0-2697 GCA_964546515.1 uncultured Oscillatoria sp. | reverse complement strand
GCTGACTTCAACCGCTTAATTTCGAGTGCTTCTTCATACTTTGGATTAGGTGACTCCCAGCACATAAACAAAAGCTCTGCACCAGAATTAACGGCAGATCGCAAATTGCTATTGCTGCTACCTGTCAAGTGCTTTTTCAAGCGCTTTTTTACACAACTGTCCGATTTACCTATGTACATCGTTTTAAAATCGGGAGTATGAATGAAGTAGAGACCCTTCATATTGTCATCAACTCGTCCAACGCTGCTTTGATTGAAGGGACCAGCGAATTCTTTGTTCCACATACCAATTTTCTCCTCTTTTTAAGGGACTTCATTGAAATCTAACGGTCTAGTTGATCTTTCTGTGTAATTATTTATCGTTCTTGACCTGACAAAGCCCATCTTGGTACTCCCACAGTGGTCACATACAGGGCCACCCACCTCATTTCTTTTACCCATCTGTTATTTTTAACTCCATTTAATTACAGGCTGCGTTAACCAAGTGTAACGTACCCTACATCTGACTGAACGAGACTACTTCATTATCTGCGTAGTAGTTGCGTAGTAGTTAGCCTTACGCCAAGCATCATCCGCTGATGAGGCTTTTCCAGCAAATTCACTTCCAACGTAGACTTCTCCAGTCTTATCGTCCCAAAAATAATAGTATGTAGAACCTGTTGGCGTTTTCACTTCACCCATTTGCTTTTTAGCCATAACTACTCCCTTGCTTTTTGTAGTTCAACTCAATCTCAGTATCTACTAGCCGCTACTTCTTGTAAAGTCAGAAATGTCAGCGATTTGCTAAAATGGTTTCGTAGGGGCGGGCCCTTCCGCCCCTTCCGGGTTTCTGGGCCATAGTTCATCCAACTGAGAACCGCTATATTTTTGAGATTTTGACTCTTCAGAGAAACCGATTGTAATCGAGCGCAAAGCAATTCAACTACACCTGCCATTATGATGCCCAAACCTAAGCGCTGTAAAGTCAGAAATGTCAGGGATTTGCTAAAACAGCTATGTCAGAACCGTCAGAACTGTCGGAAATGTCACAAAGTCGGGTATAATGCGGGGAACCGCACATCCTAGCACCTATCTGACCCAATGGACATTAAAGAAATCTTAAGACTGGCCGACGAGCTCCTATTGGCCAAAACGGGGGAACACTTGGACTATTTGCAAGAGGCCATCCTGCGGGGGGCATTGGAAGGCCAGACATACACGAAAATCGCTGAAGACACTTACTCTAACGAAGGCCATGTTAGAAATGTAGGGTCAGAACTTTGGAAAATACTCTCAGAAGTATTCGGAGAAGAGGTTAATAAAAAAAATTGTAGAGCTGTAGTCAAGACAGGTAAATTTTATGCCTTAGCTATCGGCGGCAATTATAATAGAGGGATTCAGAATTTTAACTGTTATCCGCAAACTACTCCCTCGCCAACAGAGAACGCACAACACCAGCAAAACCAAACTAAACTTCATCTCGACTTAGGCGACGCGCCGGAAGTATTGACGTTTTACGAGCGCACCTCCGAACTCGCCACCCTGGAACGCTGGCTCATACAAGAACGCTGCCGTCTCGTGGCACTTCTGGGAATCAGCGGCATTGGCAAAACCGCGCTCGCCATCCGCCTCATTGACGACATCAAAACTCACTTCGACTATATCATCTATCGCAGCCTGCGCTTTTCTCCACCCCTGAATGCCACCCTCGCCAACCTCCTGCAAGTCTTTTCACCGCAAGCCGAAATTCCCGACAGAGTAGAAGCCCAAGTCTCCCAACTTCTCAACTATTTGCGCCAGTATCGCTGTCTGATAGTCCTCGATGACGTGCAGGTGCTTTTCAGCAGCGGGCAGTTTGCCGGACACTACAAATCGGGATGCGAAGACTCTCACCTCTTTTTCAAGATCGTTGCCGAAGTCTCTCACCAGAGTTGTTTAATGTTGCTTAATTGGGAAAAACCGCGAGAAGTGGCTCACCTAGAAAAAGAAAACAACCCGGTTCGCTCGTTCGTGTTGGGGAGTTTGGGGGCGGCGGCTAAAGAAATTTTGAGATCCCGCAAGTTATCCGATGAGGAAAGTTGGGATACTTTGGTTGAAACATATCAAGGCAATCCTCTCTGGTTGGATTTGACGGCTACCTTGATTCAAGAGTTGTGCGGGGGCAGGGTTTCTGAGTTTTTGCAATACGAACCGCTGATTTTGGACGAATCCTTGCAATCCCAATTAGAGCAACACTTTCAGCGGTTAGCGCCGCCAGAACAGGCGGTAATGATTCAGCTTGCTAGGGAAACAGCTCCGGTTGCTCTGCCGCAAATTTGCCAGAATATTCCTTTATCTCCCGCCGAGGTGTTGAATGCTACGCGCTCGCTCGTCAGGCGGTTTTTCGTGGATGCCCAGGAGCAGGGGAAGACAACCTTGTTTTCTCTCAATCCCATATTCAAACAGTCTGTCAAAAATCTCTATCCTCAGCAGTGACTCTCACGCTCTGGAACAGACAGACAACTGCTCCTCCAACCTAACGCGCGATCTCAATTAGACTTTTAGATTGCATATTGTCTTAAAGGTTGCAAGATCATATCCCACCGCTATAGCAGTTATAAAGTCAAACTCTCTCCTTTCTTTCTTGGCGCTCTTGGCGTCTTGGCGGTTTATTAAACAAATATAGCAGATTTCAACCGAGTGAGGTACAGATATTAGATCCCCCCCTAGCCGGGGCGGA
>CAZJNL010000975.1:0-2701 GCA_964546515.1 uncultured Oscillatoria sp. | reverse complement strand
AGATCGCCTCCAAGTGGCCAACCAGGTCAGCCGCTGCCCGTTCCGGCTTCATCGCTCCGTAGGTAAAGCCAATCAAATCCGACAGCCGGTGATCGCGAAACACAATCGCCAAGTCACCGTACTCAGTTTGCAGCCGGTAAGGCTGGTAGAGCGCCTCCGGTTCGCAGACATTCCCCGTAGTGTCCCGGAGGAAAAAGGTTTTCAGCGTCCAGCCCAAGATCGCCTCATCCGAGCAAATCCACTGGAAACCTTGATCGGCAATGTGGGGCAAAATCTGGGGGCTGACCGCCTGCTCTGATGGCCACAAACCTCGCGGCTGCCGGCCAAACCGGTCTTTGTACATATCCCAAGCTTTGCTCAAGTGGCGGGGAATGTCCTCCTCCCACTGGAAGCGCTGTTCCGGCAAAATCATGTTCGGAATTGCCACCCGACCGGCATCCGTATCGGCCAGCAACGGCAAAATCGGGTGAGTGTAGGGAGAAGTTATCACCTCCAACTGGCCGGCATCTTGCATTTTCCGGTGTTGTGGTATAATGCGCCCCATAATTTCTCGCTGCTTGGCATAAATCTGCTGCCGGTCAGAGAAGGTAAAGTTCTTCCCCTGCTTTAACCACTGAGCAATTTCCGGCTCATCCCAGAACAGGGGGTCGAACCAAGCCAGGTTGTGCCAAGCCAGCAAATCGCTGTAATCTTGCGGGAGCCAATTTTCCAGGCACCAAGCCCATCCCTTCTCTTGCCGCTGGCGGTACAGCTGCGCGTAGCGGGGGTGGGGGTCAATCAACGTGTGGTGGTTGGCGTCAAAGAAATGCTCGACAATAAACTGCTGCTGAGCTGTGGTGAGTTCCTCGGTTGGCGTCAGCGCCGCTGTCAGGTAAGGGTCTTTCGCTGTGCCGGCAACGTAATCCTCGATCTGCACGATCAGCGAGGGAACCAGATTTACCGTTTGGTGCAGCTTTGGATAGCGCTCCAGCAGCAGCACGAGATCCAAGTAATCTTTCGTACCGTGCAGCCGCACCCAAGGCAGCCGGTACTCTCCCGCAGTGCGGCTTTTGTAGAGCGGCTGGTGCTGGTGCCAGATGAAAGCGACATATAGCGGATGGGGCATGGGATTGCGCCTAAAAACAAACAGGGAAAAGCAGCTTGCTGATACATTTACGCGACATTGTTCCGGGTATTACCGGACAATGCAACGATGGCACTATCGCCATCAAAGACGCGCTTAGGCGGTATCCCGCAAAGCTTTCAGGAAAATCCCGAAAGCGCCATTCCAGTCCCGAGATAGCGTAAACCCGCAACTGGGACAGTGGAAAACTTTGGAACCACCTAAACGGGTGTGGACATGGCCACAGCGAGTGCAAGTCTTGCTGGTGAATTCTTCATTTTTGCTCTCCCTGTTCAATGTATCACTTTTCCGCTATGCAGCTTCAGCTTTTTCTCAGCTGTCAGGTGTGGGGTACAGTTTGGGGTGTTTTATCATATCCGGTTGATTAACCGCAGTTGGGAAGTCTGGGCGGGGAATTAGTTACGCCCAATGCCCCGCGCCCAATGCCCCATGCCCCATGCCCCATGCCCAGCCCCCAGCGCCCAGTCCCCGCTGACTACAGCACCTGCTCGACTTCAGAAATTTCAGGGATGAATTCGCACAGCCGGCGCTCAATTCCCATCTTCAGCGTCATTGTCGAGCTCGGACAAGAACCGCAGGCTCCCTGGAGCCGCAGCTTCACAATTGGGCCATCTATTTCGACAAGCTCAACATTGCCCCCATCCGACATCAGGTAGGGGCGCATTTGATCCAAAACCGTTTCAACGTTTTCAGGTGTGAGTGCTAGAGTTTCCGACATGGTTTTCCTCCCAAAAATCTTTCCATGCAATTGAGGCTTATACCGATCCTATCTTGTTCGCCGCCTCGTCCGTCTCGTTAAGCAAGCTGTGGGGGCACCCCTTGTGGGTGCCCGCAACGCAAAGGACAGCCAGAAAGCGGAGGACGGCTAAACCGCTACCAGATCGAGCAGCTTGACGTTGGAGAAGTTGAACTCGGTGGTTGTCACCGAGCCATTTTCCTTAGAGTGGACGACCTGGCGCGTCATCACCCAGTAATCGCCGATTTTCTCGTAGGTGTCCTCAAATTGCAGTTCCCGAATCATGTCATTCGTCTGGGGGTTGCGGAAAACGGCGTCGTACCGGCTGGCAGCGTAGCCAGACCCTGTGTCCAAGCTTTCGTGGGTGTTAATCACAAACGCCATCCGACCCATCACCCGGCTCACCTGGCAAATTTCGGTGCCCCGGATTTTGTAGTTAGACCCCATCGCGTCGCCTTTGACAAGAATCTCCACCGCGCCGGTGTCGTCGGCAGTGCCGGTGCTAAAGGTGTTTTTCCCGTGGGACTCCTCAAAGGAGTTCCGTTTGCGGTGGGTTACCACGTCGCGCAGCTGGGTGTAGACGCTCTGTTTCACCTCTTCGTCTTCGATGCCGGTGACTTCCACGCTCAGGTCGCGATTGATGCGAAGGGAGCCGGTGTAGACTTCTTCGCCCTGCTTGAGTTCAACATCTGCGCTGTAGCCGGGAAAGTCCGCATCCCAGGTGTACCGGTTTTCGTAAGCGGCTCGAAATAAGTCGCGAGCCGAAGGAAGCTCGGTCATGGAATCCTCTCGGTATCGTTAACTATTTCTTAGTATAAGAATCTTGTCAAAATTTTGAAAAC
>CAZJNL010000974.1:0-2701 GCA_964546515.1 uncultured Oscillatoria sp. | reverse complement strand
CTATCTCGATCTACAAGGTCAAACCTACGCCGTATTAGAACGCCGGCACCGATACCAGCTGAAATCAGGTCGATACCGCTTGCATAAAATTGCCCTCTACGTCCAATCCGCTCAACGACCGCTAGAAAGAAGTATCGTCAATGGACGCTGGGTCATCGGAGATGCCAGCTGCCGCTTCAACGCTCACTCAGAAATCATTCGCTGCGCCGTCAATCCTGATGGCCCGTGCGATGGGTGCCGGTTCTTTGAACAATAATTCAGTCGCGCATTCCTCCTCGATGCCCAGCATGGAGGAGGGAATGCCCGGGGCACTATCTCTAGTACAATAACAGCAGCGAGCAACGCAGTACAAGAGCCGCTCGGCTGCCGAAAATATCTGCCAAGCTCGCACTGCAGTAATGCCGGGACAGCAATTGCCGGCACTCAATCGATACAATTACCGCCAGTATAAGAAGTAACAGAATTCCTGAGAGCATGTACAGGAAAATCCGCCCACAGGTTCTGGGGGCGGAGGTGCTGATTTGGGAATGGCTTTGGGGATAAGCCGGCGGCCAACGCCCGATTTTATACATTTAAATCGCACAGATGATTGCATATTATTTGCGGCTATAAGCAGGTCTGGCGTGGCAATTTAAATGGATAAATTGTAGCTCGCCAGTAGGCCATTTTCCAAAACTTCTCCCACTGCTAGGCGGGTGCCATTAACAAAATCCCAGCCCGTCTGGGCGCGTTTGCCGGCTGGCTGCACTTCCCGCAGCAGCAACAAACCGGAGCCGGTTTGAACCACCGGCCCGAACCTCTTGGCAAGGCTCACCACTTCCCCAGGACGGCCAGATCGGGCGGACAGAGCCGGCCAATTCTGCTGGAGGGCGCTAAATTCTGGGGGCAGCAGGGGCCAAAACTCAGGGCCGAGGGGCGCTGTGGCTGCAATCTTGAGATCCTTGCCGCGAAAAGTTGCCGCACAGTCTGGGAAAAATCCCCTGACTTGATTGTGCAGTTCCAAGGCTGAGCGCGACCAGTCCAGGCAGTAATTCTCTTTTTTAATCGGCGGCGCATAAGTCGCCCGGGCGGAATCTTGGGGGATGGGTTGAATTTCCCCGCCCTCCAGTCGCAACAGGGTTTCCACCAACAAGTCCGCTCCCAAATTGGCCAGGGTTTCCGCCAGCTGGTGGGCGCTGTGCAAAAGCCCCACTGGCGTGCGGGCTGACAACAGCATGGGGCCGGTATCCATGCCTGCGTCCATCAGCATTGTGGTGATGCCGGTTTCTTTCTCGCCGTGGTAGAGACACCACTGCACCGGCGCTGCGCCCCGGTACTGCGGCAAAATCGAGCCGTGCACGTTGACGCAACCCAGGCGGGGCATATCCAGAATTTCCTGAGAGAGAATTTGGCCGTAAGCGACGACCACAAACACGTCTGCCTGTGCCTGTCGCAGCAGAGTTAGGGTTTGTTTGTGTTTTTTCACCCTCGCCGGCTGCCACACCGGCAGGTTGTGGGCGCTGGCAACACTTTTCACCGGCGAGGGAGTCAGTTCGTTGCCGCGCCCTCGCCGTTTGTCCGGCTGGGTGACAGCAGCCAAGACTTCAAACGCTGGATGTTCCAGCAGCTTTTTCAGGCTGGGCACTGCAAAGAAGGGGGTGCCGAAGAAAACGACTTTCATGCTCGGGCTGGGTAATCGGGAGTGGGGAAGAGGTTGCACTCCCATTTTGCACCATTATCTCGCCCCGCGTGGCCCGGGGGCGGTAGCCGGTGTCACATCCTCCTGCGGGCCAGCCCGCAACGAGCTTGCGGTGGGCGCATCGCCCAACAGCCGCCAAATATAAAATTGCCCCACGGCTTCGGCGCTGCAGGGCACAAGGACAGATAAACGCTTCTATTATCAGTTTGTGAAGATTTTCCCGCCTTCGGTTTAGCTTTTGTGACAATTTTTACACTGTCCATTCTGTACGGGCGCGGCGGCGCACTGGCACAACCGGGCCAATCCTGGGAGCCGCAACCGGGACTGCCGGTGATATTAAGTCCGTTGGCAATCGTTTCGCGGTAGGGGCGGGTTGATCAAGATTCTTGGCGCACCACCGAGATATCGATAAACCCGCCCCCACTTTGCGGCTGTATCAGAGGTAGGGTGCGTTCCGCCTTACCCTTGCACTCCATCAGTGGGGGAGGTTGGCGAGCGGAACGCTGCAAGAGGTAGGGTGCGTTCCGCCTTACCCTTGCACTCTATCAGTGGGGGAGGTTCGCGAGCGGAACGCACCCTACTACTTGATATGAACACTTTAGAATAGCTGGTTCAAGGATTTTACCACCAATTCCAAATGGTTCACCCCCCAGTGCGCCAAACTCCCCAAACCCAAGCCGGCAAACCCCAATAAATTCAAAATAAAAAAAGCTTTGAATTCTCCTATAGAAGCCATTTGAAGGTCGAGTCTGGCTAAGGTTGCTGCCGCCACTAAAAGCAGCGCATGGGCAGAAATATGACTCCATGAAAGGAGTACGACGGTGATAAAAGAAGCGAGTGTCGCCGCAAAGAAAGCTTTCGTATCAGATATAATCCAGCGGTTAAACAAGGCTCTCACGATTGACCAGGGGAAAGCCAAAGTCTCAGCAACTCCCAAGGTAAAAGCCGTTACTAACAGCCAAACCCACCAGGGAGACTTCCCCTCAGATAACACCCAGCCCAAGTTGAAATATCCTAGCGATA
>CAZJNL010000973.1:0-2703 GCA_964546515.1 uncultured Oscillatoria sp. | reverse complement strand
GAGAGGGGGAGAGGGAGAGAGGGGGAGAGGGAGAGAGGGGGAGAGGGAGAGAGGGAGAGAGGGGGAGAGGGAGAGAGGGAGACAGAAAAAACCGGCATCTCTGTCTGGGTTTTTCAGTATAATTCCAAAATCGGGATGCGGGGGGATGAGGAAAAATTTTCATGCTGTCCGGCTTCCTACATGACAGCTCTCAGAGTAGCTTTAGAAAATCTTTACAAAAACAGGGGGGAAGGCGGGCTAACTTTTACTAAATCTTGTTATCACAAGCAGCGCAACCAAGTCATCATTAGTATTACAGATGGGACTCCCATCCGCAGTTGTCTGTAAAGAGTACAGCTAATTGAGTCTCCCTCTGGGCTTTGGGCTTTGGTGCACTCACCAGGAGTGAAGTTCAGATGAATGGCAATAACCAGCAGTACGAGAGCAAAGCTTTTAACGCCGTGGCTAACTCAAGCACCGCCACCCATACCCTCAGCTCACAGGGAGCTGAACGCTCGGCAACTGAAACTCCCAACTCTTGCCAGAGCCTGATCTTGTACGATCGAGAATCTGAAATCCTCGCCGGGATCGGCAGCGGACAGCTGCTGGCGGTTGCTAAAAATCGCCGCTGCGGCTTGATCCTCTACAAGCGCTACCACGCTGAGTTTGCCGGACCGGGAGCTGCGGTTGGCTGCTTCTTGGATGTGGACTGTCAGCGAATCGTGCCGGTGGGCGATCTGGCTTTGGTCTATCCCCAATCCCACCAAGAGCGACAGAAGGCTTTCTCGATTCGGCGTCACTGGATTCGCTTAACGGAACAGCTGACGCAAAATTCGGCACCGATGCAGCGAGCCCAAACTATCTTGACCCAATTTGAGCATTACTTTGACCCAGAGACGGTCAGCCAAATCTCGGATGAGGCTTTTGCTCGTCTCGTCGGCGTTTTGCCGCAAACGATTCGCACCGTGCGCCGCACCGCTCTGCAGCTTGGCGCCACCGTGATGGCTTAGAAGGGTTAATTGGGCCCGATCGCACTCCGCTGAGAAACCAGGTTTCTTTAACTGGGTTCAGAAACCAGTATCTTTAAGAATACTGGTTTCCAGACCTGGCGGTAATAAGAACGAATATAACGTATTTTTATGTATTTTGCAAGCCAAAATACCAAAATACCAATATCCCTGCCCCAATCCCCCGTCTCTCTACCGGCTGAACAGTAATTGCAACCGCTCGATTGTCCGCGCGTTCTCATCGGGTGTGCCAACGGTGATTCGCAAACCGCCGCCGGTGTGGCGCACCAGGGTGCCACCGGCTCTCAGTTGCTGGGTGATGTTGGCCAGCGCGTCTGAGCCACCGGCATCTTTCAGCCGCAGGTAGATGAAATTGGCGTCGCTGGGCCACACCTGCAGGGCGGGCATCTGGGCTAGGGCGTCTCTCAATTTGTCGCGCTCGGCCAGAATTTCGGGCACGGATGCCAGCAGTTGCTGCCGGTGGCGCAGTGCGCTGAGGGCTGCAGCTTGGGTGAAGCTGGGCAAATTGTAGGGGAGGCGGATTTTTTCTAGGGCGGCGATCAGTTCTGGATGTCCAATGGCATAACCGATTCGGTGGGCTGCCAGTCGGAAGGCTTTGGAAAATGTCCGCAATATCACCCAGTTGGGGTGCCGGTGCAGCTCACCCGCAACCGTATTTCTACTGAATTCAAAATACGCTTCATCAATTACTGCGAGAATTTGCGGAGGCAAACTCCTCAGCCAGTCGAGTTCAGCGGGCGTGAGGGCGTTGGCGGTGGGGGAGTTGGGGTGGACGACGAATACGGCACGCACCGGCGGGTTCTGGGTTTTTTCTATCGCCTGCTGCGCCGCCCCCATGTCGATTTCAAAGTTTGTGGGATTGCGCCCCACCGGCACTACCGGCACGCCGAGGGTTTCTGCCAGAATGGCGTACATGGAGAAGGTGGGATTGGCGACGAGGACAGATCCTTCTGCGCGCAAGCAGGTGGCAATAATTAGGGAGCGGATCAGTTCGTCGGAGCCATTGCCGGCGGAGATATTATCTGGGGTGATATTATCTGCCGTTTCGGGAGTGGCTGTTGAGCAGACATATTCGGCGATGGCTTGTTTGAGGGCGGTATAAGTGCCGTCGGGATAGCGATTTGACTCTATTTCTTGCAGGTAAGTCCAAGCCTGCTTTTGTTTTAACTCCTCGGGCAGGTCATAGGGGCTTTCGTTGGCGTCGAGCCGGTCGGGGGAAATGGGAGCCGGCTCGTCTGGGGTGCCGCCTGGATTGGGGGTGTAGGCGCTGAGTTCGCCTAGGTCGGAGCGGATAAATGGAAGCATGGATTTTACAATACGCCTTTAGAACTGGGAATGCTGCCGGCGCGGCGGGGGTCGATTTCGGTGGCCATGCGCAGGGCGCGGGCGAAGGCTTTGAAGGTGGCTTCGATGATGTGGTGGGAGTTAATGCCGGAAAGCTGGCGGATGTGCAGGGTGATTTGGCTGTGGTTGACGAGGGCGGCGAAGAATTCGCGCACGAGTTGGGTGTCGTAGGTGCCGACGCGCTGGGTGGGGATTTGCAACCCGTAGCTGAGGTGGGGGCGTCCGGAAAAGTCCAGGGCGACTTGAATCAGGGCTTCATCGAGGGGGGCGATGAAGTGGCCAAAGCGGACGATGCCTTTGCGGTCGCTGAGGGCTTTGGCTAGGGCTTGCCCCAGGGTGATGCCCACGTCTT
>CAZJNL010000972.1:0-2704 GCA_964546515.1 uncultured Oscillatoria sp. | reverse complement strand
GGGCTAAAGCCCAAAGTTTGTAGTTGGGCTAAAGCCCAAAGTTTGTAGTTGGGCTAAAGCCCAACCGCGTTGGGTGGAAAACTAAATTTCAGAATTTCTGGACATTTCCGGAAACAACTGCTACTATATAAGAGTAGATTGCTTTTGTAAGAGATGTCCAAAGAGTATGTCAGCCCAAGGGAAGCAACTAGAATTTGGGGAGTTTCCGAAAGACCCCGGACTGCGTCCCGCTACGCTAACAGACGCTGGGAACAAGAGGGCAAGATTGAAACGATCCGCACTTCAGGGGGACAACGAAGAGCCAGCGCCGCCGGCTTTACAGTTAAGTCTGGCGTGTCTAGGGCTACCATCCTTTATGCCCGCGTTTCATCACAAAAGCAAAAATCAGACTTACTGCGTCAATGTGAATATCTCAAATCTCAATACCCTAACGCAGAGCTTATTGCAAAAATTGGAGGAGGACTTAACTACAAAAGAAAAAAAATGCTGGCCATATTGGAGCGAATCATGTCGGGAGATGTCGAACGTATTGTGGTCGCATATCAAGATAGACTCTGCCGATTGGGATTCGAGCTATTCAATGGTCTCTGTTCCAAGCACGCTTGCGAAATCATGGTTCTCAACTAAGTTAAGTTGTCTCCCGAACGGGAAATGGTTGAGGATATCCTTGCCATCCTCCACTGCTTTCCAGCAAGATTATACGAATTCAGAAAGTACCTGTCTGAAATCTCGCAAGATTCGAGTTTATCCAGACCCGAATCTCCATCGCACTTGGAAAAGATGGTTAGCCGCGACTAGGTATTGTTTTAATCAAGCCATTGAGTTTCAGAGAAAAAATGGCTTTATTAGTAAATATGACTTACGTAAGATTGTTTTAAGCAACGTACCGGATTGGGTAAGTCAGACCCCCTACTCATGTAGGGTTCAGGCTGTTTATGATGCCAAAGAAGCTTTTGACAGTTCAAGAAAAAATGGGACGAGACAGCATGAGGCCGGAAAGTTTAGGTCAATCAGAGATAGGATTCAGTCAATCAAGTTTAGGCAGGAAGATTACAAGAATGGTACGTTCCCTCCGAGACTAAAAACTTAAGTTTTAAATCGGCAGAACCCTTGCCAGGGAAGGATATCGAGTCCCAGCAAAAACAAAAAGATGGCAAATATAAAACTAGATGCCGCCAACAAAGTTGGGATAAAGAAACTCAGCTAGTTTACGATAAAAAGCGCTGGTTTGCTGTATTTACCATAGAATTTACACCGGCTAATTCTGACAGCCAAAAAATCATTGCGCTAGACCCAGGTGTCAGAACTTTTCTAACGGGGTTTGATGGGGAAAAGTTTGTTGAGATAGGCAGCCATGACATTAAGAGGATTTACAGGTTATGCAATCATGTTGATAAGTTAATCTCATGCAAATCTCAACTCAAGGGACGAAAAAATAAATATCAGCGTCAAAAACTCGGGCGGAAAATTGACAGGATGTTTATTCGCGTCCGCAACTTAGTTGATGAAGCCCACAAAAAAGCGGCTGTTTGGTTAACTAAAGAATATCGCGCTGTATTTCTCCCAACCTTTGAGACATCCCAAATGGTTGCCAAGAATGGGAAGAAGCAACGTAAGATTAACAGCAAGACAGTCAGACAAATGTTATCATGGGCGCATTACCGGTTTAAGCAAACTCTTAAGTTCCATGCTTTAAAACGCGGCTGTCATGTCGTTGATGTGACAGAAGAATATACCTCAAAAACCTGTACTAAGTGCGGTCACGTTCATCAAAAACTTGGTGGCTCTAAAGTGTTTAAGTGTCCTGATTGCGGACACGCAATGCCTAGAGACTACAATGGCGCTTTGGGGATATTCCTCAAGGCATTGCGAGATATCGCCGGACTGGACGGTTTTGCCGATTCAGTAACGCTATGTCCGGTTTCCTCCGGGAATGTCCGGGCTTGAAATATCTGTATATTGAATGTTCTAGCTCTGAAAACGAATGAATACCCCGAGGGGGAAGTCTCTCATGCTGTTGACAGTTTGTAGTTGGGCTTTAGCCCAGCCAAGCTCCCAACTGCCTTATTTATCACACTGATTGCTTGGAGGCAATGGCAAAGCTGCCCGATGAGTGCGTGAATCTAACTGTTACCAGTCCGCCCTATAATCTTGGTAAAGAGTATGAAAAACCCCTGCCGCTACATGAGTATTTAAATTGGTGCGAGCGCTGGATAGCAGAAATTTACCGGCTCACTCTTCCCCGGGTGGTAGGGGCGGGTTTATTCAGGATATCTGCTGGGGGCAAAGGATATCTATGAACCCGCCCCTACAGGGGGGCTATCTGTCAGCAGCCGGTCGGGCAAAGGCGATTCCGATTCCCTACCTCCTTTGGGATAGAGTTCCTTTTTATCTGATTCAGGAGATTGTCTGGAACTATGGAGCTGGCGTTGCCGGCAGCAAGTTCTTCTCGCCGCGAAATGAAAAGTTTCTCTGGTATGTTAATAATTATGAATATTATGCGTTTAACCTTGACGAAGTTCGCGATCCTAATGTAAAATACCCTAATCAGAAGAAAAATGGCAAGATAAAGGTCAACCCGAAAGGCAAATGGGATGAGTTCATGTAAAAAGAATCCCACAATTTGTGGTGGGGGAAATAAATCAACTCCTATTTTGTAGGAGCTGCTGGTTATACTGGACTGAAATATTTCACTCCAGGCTTG
>CAZJNL010000971.1:0-2704 GCA_964546515.1 uncultured Oscillatoria sp. | reverse complement strand
CATGGCTCACGCCCAAAAGCACGGCCTGAAAATCACCGCCTTAGGGGGCTTCTCCTCGATCATTTTTGAAAATTTCAACTTGCAGCAGCTGCAGCAAGTCCGCACCATCAAGCTCGAGTTCGAGCGCTTCACCACCGGCAACACCCACACAGCTTACATTATCTGCCGCCAGCTCGAACAGGTCGCGCCCCAGTTAGGCATTGAACTGTCCAAGGCAACCGTGGCCATTTGCGGGGCCACCGGCGACATTGGCAGTGCCGTGTGCCGGTGGCTGGACGCCCGCACCGACGTGGCGGAACTGCTGCTGATCGCCCGCGATCGAGATCGCTTGCAAGCGCTGCAGGCAGAACTGGGGCGGGGCAAAATCATGCAGCTGGAAGAAGCCCTGCCCCAAGCTGATATTGTGGTTTGGGTGGCCAGCATGCCCAAGGGCGTGGAAATTGACCCCACCCAGTTGAAGCAACCCTGTCTGCTGATTGATGGCGGCTATCCCAAAAACCTGGGCAACCAAATCCAGCACCCGGGGGTGTACGTCCTCAAAGGAGGCATTGTCGAGCACTCCCTCGATATCGACTGGCGGATTATGAAAATCGTCAACTTGATGGAAATGCCGGCACGCCAGCTGTTCGCCTGCTTTGCCGAGTCGATGCTGCTGGAATTTGAAAAATGGCACACTAACTTTTCTTGGGGCCGGAATCAGATTACCGTGGAAAAAATGGAGATGATTGGGCAGGTTTCGGTCAAGCACGGATTTCGCCCGCTGCTGTCATTCTAAACGCCTTTTGTGGGGAAGAGTGTGGCGCAGGCACCTGGCCTGCAACCCGCGCCTGCCGGCTGCCGGCGGGCCCTTATCCCACCGACCCCCCTCAACTTCTACACGAAATTTTTGATGTTCATCACTTCTAGAATTTTTTCGCCAATCTCATCTGGGATATCCAAAGCGTGCCACAGCTGAATAATAAATTGCTTTTCTTCTTCAGTTAAAACCGCATCCGCCTAGATTATAGCGGTTGCAATAGCATTCAGCCGTTTGTCGCAACTTAGGCGTAGCGCGTTTTTTTTGCTGCCGCAAACACCGCAGATGAACTGTGCGGCTCGAGCGACTTCAAAACTTGACTCAAAAGCTCTTGGAACTGCTCGCCTGAATAAGATTTGAAAATGCGGACGTGGTTGGCAGAAAGCGCCCACTTTTCCTCCTCACATATCTTCCCATCCGCAGCCGCAGCCAGGACAAAAATGGCCCCCAGCGCCTCCGCCGGCTCAAGCACTAGCCCGCAGGGTAAAGTCCGCTCACTTCCGAATAATTCCTTGGCGTTTATATGGGGTGTTGCAGGCATATTTGTGTCCTTTTAGTTTAAATTCTGCCCTATTCGCTTACATATTGCACAAAGAAGATCCCCCCCTTCCCCCCCCTTAAAAAGGGGGGGATAAATCAAGAGCAAGCCTTTTTAAGGGGGGTTGGGGGGAGCGGAAAGTGTGCGACTTGTTGGCGAACAGCACAACCCGTAGGGCAGCCAGACGCTGGCCTACGGGTTGGGCCGGCAGCCAGACGCTGGCCTGCGTTTGCAGATATTTGTACTTCATTCAATTGAAAGCCGCAATAACCACGGAGCCATCCCCATGCTGGCACAGCTCGAAGTAACCGGCTGGTGCGCCGGCACAATAAAGCAGCCACAGTATACTGACGGCTTGCCTCAGGTAGGCGCTCATCCACGATGCTGTTGGCTCATCCGTGAAGCGCGACGCGCCACATTCGACCGTGTACGCCTCTGATATCCAGATCCGGTCAATTGCCCGCAATTAATTTTTCTATCCCTCTTCCTCTTTCTTCTTCCTTCTTGGCGTCCTTGGGGGAAATGCGGTTCATTATTAACCCCCATATCAATTCGCCAACAGTCTCTTCCACTCGTCCGTTTAGCCCGAGGCCGGTCAGTCCAGTGGCAGTTGCGCCCAACTTCGCAGCACTGCCTGACAGCAGGGGCTACCGAGGAGCGGGTATCTGTTGTGCGCACTCCACAGGTTACGATTTTATAAGAACCCACTCAATGCTATCCGAATTCCTACCGTGGCCAGTCCCGAGCGCAAACCCCTCCTTCTCGACTTTGAAAAGCCCCTGGCGGAGCTAGAAACCCGCATTGACCAGATCCGCCAACTGGCAGAGGAAAATGGCGTCGATGTTTCCGAGCAAATCCACCAGCTGGAAGCCCGTTCACAGCAGCTGCGCCAAGAGATTTTTAGCAGCCTCTCACCCATGCAGCGGCTGCAGCTGGCTCGCCACCCCCGGCGTCCCAGCACTCTGGATTACGTTCAGGCGATCGCCGATGAGTGGATGGAACTGCACGGCGACCGGCGGGGCTCCGACGACCCAGCCCTCGTCGGGGGGCTGGCGAGACTGGGAGGGAGGCCGGTGGTAATAGTAGGCCACCAAAAAGGCCGCGACACCAAGGACAATGTGGCCAGAAATTTTGGCATGGCGTCTCCTGGAGGCTACCGCAAGGCAATGCGCCTGATGGAACACGCCAACCGGTTTGGCATGCCGGTACTCACTTTTATCGACACCCCCGGCGCTTGGGCCGGCATCGAAGCCGAGCATCAGGGCCAAGGAGAAGCCATCGCCTACAACCTGCGGGAGATGTTCAGCCTCGATGTGCCAATCCTGTGCACCGTGATTGGAGAGGGCGGCTCCGGCGGTGCATTGGGCATT
>CAZJNL010000970.1:0-2704 GCA_964546515.1 uncultured Oscillatoria sp. | reverse complement strand
CGGGCTGTGTGGCACAGTTTTCGGGTGAGCCCCGCCCCTACATTGGCTCCCTTTCCTGGTTTACTCCTGAACCCTGTGTTAAGGTATATTGAAAAAAAATCCACACAAAGAGGGTGGCCATGACAACGCGACTCTGGAAATTTTTAACAACTGACATTGGGGAATTGTTCTCGGCGGAGACAGTCAAGGGAGGAGCCGAGGCGGGAAAGGCAGTTTTGGAACTGGCGAAGACGCTAAAAGAACAAAGCCCAAAAGTTGAGGATCTCGCGCCCCTAGTCGGGCAGCTTTCTTCCCTATTAGATGTGCTGAATTCGCCCTTGGCACAAATTGCGGGGGCGGGATTGCCGTTTTTGCCGGTGGGAGCTGCCTTACTGAAGTTTTATGCGGACAAGACCAAAAAACAGCCAACCCTGGCGCAGTGCGTGGCGCTTGTGAGTCAGGCGGCTTATCTGGAAAGTTTGCGGGCAATGTTGCAGCAGCCAGAAAATAAGACAGTGCTGGAGCGAATCGGTAAAACACCTGTTTCTGACAAAGTAGAGCAGCTGCTCAAAAAATTAGACGACTTGGAACTGGATGACGCAGACGCGAAAAAAGCTGCTGTCTGCTTCCATGAATCCAAATTAGCAGAAGCCTTTGACGAAGTGCTGTCAGCCCGATTACAACAAGCTGGGCTAGATGAAGCTGAAGCCAAAACTCTGACAGAGCGCGTTGCTTGGAACACGCACCGGCACATGAATCAAGCGTGGGCGCAGTCGGGTGATGCCATCAAGCATCTCGGGAAACCGACTTTCGGCGATTGGCGAAAGGAACAAGAAAAATACCAGAGCATTGATACATACCTGGAGACAATTGCCGAAAAGCCGGAGGAGCCGGTATTTGCGGAAAGCTTCACATTCAGGGATATTTATGTGCCGCTGAAAGCCCTGCCGGTGGATGCGAATGGGCAGCAGGTTGAGAACGCCAACCCCATTGATTTAGAAACTTGGGCGAACTCCGCACTACAAGACGCCCAGAAACAGAATAAGGTGATGTTCATCCAAAGTGGGCCAGGGCGAGGCAAGAGCGTCTTTTGCCGGATGTTTGCCGACTGGGTGCGGCGCGAGTTGCACCCCATCTGGACGCCGGTGTTGATTCGCTTGCGGGATATTCGGACATTAGAGAAGAATTTTGAAAACACTCTTCAAGCAGCAGTAAAGACGGATTTTGTCAAGAGTGATAGCGGCTGGCTTACGGATCGGAATACGCGATATTTATTTCTCCTAGATGGATTTGATGAATTGCTGATGGAGGGCAGAACCAGCGGCGGACTAGAACAATTCCTCAAGCAAGTCGGAGAATTTCAAAAGGACTGTCAGCAAAGTCATGAAATGGGGCATCGGGTTTTAATTACCGGGCGTTCCTTAGCTTTGCAAACCATCGAACGGTTCATGCCCTCCAATCTGGAGCGGGTGGAAATTCAGACAATGGATGAAGAACTCCAGCAGCAGTGGTTTGCCAAATGGTTCAAACTAGCCGGCACAGAAAAATCTTTAGCCTTCCAGAAGTTTTTGCGAGACACACGCTGTCCGGACAGAGTGCGAGAATTGGCACAAGAGCCGCTGTTGCTCTATCTTTTAGCAGCCATGCACCGGGATAGCGAGTTAAAGGTAGAAGATTTTGAGGCAGCCAACGGCACTCAAGCCAAAATCCTGATTTATCAGAGTTCATTGGATTGGGCACTCACAAAGCAACGTCCTGAAATTCTCAATCGCGAGATAACGGAACAAGACACAGAAGATTTGCGGCGCATCTTCACAGAAGCGGGGTTGTGCGTGGTGCAGTCGGGTGGGGAATCTGCGCCGGTAGCAATGATTGAGGAACGTTTGCAGAGTGATGTCGGTGCTAAAGATCTGCTTGAGAAAGCGCAAAAACGCCTGGGCGACAATCCCCTGAGAAATGCCTTAGTTGCTTTTTACCTCCAGCAAGGCAGCAAAGAAGGCTCAGTCGAGTTTGCCCACAAGAGTTTCGGCGAGTTCTTGTGCGCTGATCGGCTGAAAGACAGCATAGAGTCCTGGACGCAACCGGGGATGAAACGTCAAAAGTTTTATGTTCCAGATGAGCGGCTGCATTGGGAAATTTACGATCTGCTGGGTTACGGCGGGCTGACGCCAGAAATTGTGGAATACCTGATGGCGTTGCTAGACGCCAGTGATGAATTTCTCCCTGTGCAGCTGTTCGAGCGTTTGCATGATTTCTATCTCCGCTGGTGCTATGGCGATTTCATTGACATACCGGAGGAAACCTTACCCCAGAAAAAGACTCGGCAATTGCAAAAGCAAGGAATCCAGCTGGGACAGCGACAGGTGGATATCTATGCGGGGCTAAATGTGATGATTTTGCTGCTGGAGTTGCACCGCTACGCCCAGCCAAAAGATGACCTGAAAGACAAAATTGTCTTCTATCCCTGCGGGGAAAACGGCACTGACAGTTTTGATGAAGATCGATTGCGTCGCATCATCGGTTACAGCCAGTGTACAGGCGTCGGTGGCTTTCTAGCCACAGTTGGGCAATTCCTCAGTGGCGCAAACCTCAGTGGCGCAAAACTCAGTCGCACAAAACTCAGTCGCGCAAACCTCAGTGGCGCAAACCTCAATCGCGCAAACCTCAGTCGCGCAAACCTCAGTGGCGCAAACCTCAGTGGCGCAAACCTCAGTCGCGCATACCT
>CAZJNL010000969.1:0-2706 GCA_964546515.1 uncultured Oscillatoria sp. | reverse complement strand
ATCCGAATGCTTCGCCCTCACCAGGGTAGTTTCAAAAACGGGATGCTCCCGAACCGGGACGGGGCACCCGTGGGTGCAGGGAGTCGTTTCGCCCCGTTTTTCGAGCGATTGACGGATTCTATCCAGTCTAGCGTTTTCCTCTTCTAGCTCCTGACTGTCTCCAGCCGCCTCCGCCAGTTTGGCTGCAGTTTCATACCGCTGCTTGGCTAAATCTAACAATGTTTGCCCCAGGTAGATATCTCCCAATAGCCTGTAAACTTTTGCGGTTTTGCTGCCCTCTCTCACCAGTTTCTCTAACATATCCATTGTCTCGGCAATTAATTTTTTACTAGAGTAAATGCTGTACAAGTCACGCAGCACTTTCTCCTCATTGGGCAAATTTAAGCTGTTAATTTTAGCGACCGTATCCCGCACTTGCTGGGCGTCTTCCGCAGCTAGGAGCCAGAATCTCGCTTCCGCAATTGCCGCAGGATTCCCCGGCGCTCCAGTCCTCGCCTCGACAATCAGTTTATATCTGCCTCCGGGCTGCAAGGCTTGGTTGAAAGGATAGTCTATTCTAATTTCACCGGCAGCCGAGGTGGGGGGTGCGACTGTCTTTTCCCGCTCCGGTTCCGAGCCGGTGATATCTCTCAATAGTACAGTATAACTGGTTGCGCCTTTCACGGGATACCAGGAAAGTGCGGGTCGGTCATTGAGCACCGCCGTGTCGTAGGGGCTGATAATATAAGGAGTCTCAGTGCCAGCAGCCGGCCCGCGAGGATCGTCTATAGTGCAGCCGTTTTGGGGGTCGCAGTCTTTTTCTTTTTCTAATTTTGGGCAGCCCTCACTGAGGCTAGATGCCCTGCCACTGGGCACATTCCAAAGTTTCCCACCGGCATAACAGAGGACAGCCACTTTTGCTGCACTCGCCGGCTGTAAGGTGTCGCCGGCACAGAGCAATTTTCCAGCAGTCATCTGGCTGTCATTCTCAACACTGACAATCCGCCCCACAGGAGTGCAGCTGGGCGTAACTGCTGTGCTGCCGGTGCCCCAACTCACAGTGGCTGTCATTAAACTCACCGCTACCAAAATCGACACTTTGCGTTTCATTTTCCTTTTTCCGCACCCTTCAAACGCTGGATGGCCAAAGTCTGCCAAGTCTTCACCTCCACCCTATTTCTAGAGTCGAGAGCCAGACAGTTTTTCCATTGCGCAAGCGCCCCGCCCCTGTCACCCCGGGCTTCCAGCACCTGCGCCAGCAAACAGTAAGCGTCAGCCCGTTTTGAGTTTAACTCAATCGCCTGTCGCAACTCAACCTCAGCCCGGGCATAGTCAGTTTGCATGAAATACGCCCATCCCAGGTTTTTGTGCAGGGCGGAGAGCACGCTCTTCTTCTCAGTCTGCTGCAAGCCCCGCTTGGACAAGTCAATGGCTGTCGCCGGCTCCCCTTGCAGAATTTTCAGGCGAGCCAAGTCGCTGGTGGCATTCGCCGCAACAGGGCTTTTAGATTGTATGGCAAGCTGGTATTGGGCTTCAGCACGCTGAAACTCTCCTGAATCATCGTAATACCCCCCTAAATTGTACCTCGCTACAGGATTTTCGGGGGTGAGCTGGAGAGCCTTTTCGTAGTTGACTCTAGCGCAAGTGGAATTTCCCTCTATCTGGCAAATCAATCCCATATCGTTGTAAATTCTAGCATCTTTTGAATTGAATTCGAGCGCTCGTTTATAAAACTTGCGAGCGCTTTCTAACTGGTTGACTTTTAGAGCTTCCACCCCTCGCTCGTAGAAAGACTGAGCCTGCCAGGGAAATGACAGCCGGTAAACCAGTCCCATCAAAAGCAGCGCGGCAACCCCGAGTCGGAACTGAGGGGAACTCACCTGGCGCTGCACGCTTTTTACCAGCAGCATTTTTGGCGTCAAATCTCGCAAAATTTCGGCTGTGGTTTTGGGCCTATCTTCCGGCAATATCGCCATCATATCGTCAATAAAATCTGCCAGCGGCTTTGAAATATGCCGTGCTTTGTCTTGCCAAATCAACTTGCCGGTATCAGGATCTCTGGGAAAATCGCTGGGGTGTTTGCCGGTGAGCAAATGGACAAAGGTGCGCCCCAGGGCGTAGAAGTCAGATTGGGGCAGTGCTCTGCCATCGACTTGCTCCTGTGGCGTGTAGCCCCCTGATATAATTGCTGTAAGATTCAGCCCACCCTTGAGTTTTGCCAGGTAAGTGTGTGTCATTTCCCTGACGCTGCCAAAATCAATCAATACCAGCTGTCCATCTGGTTTCAGTATAATGTTAGAGGGTTTAATATCTCGGTGGAAAAAACCGCTTTTATGCACTTGCTCTAGAATCTCTATCAATTGCCTCAGCCAATTTATGGCCAGAGATTGAGAAGGAATAGGGCCGAATTTGGCTACCCACTGCTCCAAGTTCTGCCCCTGAATTTTCTCCATCACCAAGCAGTGCAGTTCCCGGGTGCTGTTGCTGGGGGTAAACGTGAAGTATCCGTCGAGGTCTACTTTGGGAATGCCCGGATGATCCAGCAACTCCAAGGTTAAGGCTTCTCGCTCAAACCCCTCGACGAGTTGGGATCTGCTGTCTTTCAAGACCTTCATTACTTTCCGGGTTCCCCCATCATCGACTTCAAAGATATCGGTATACGTTCGCGGGTCTAGCGGACGCAGCGGTTTGAGGAGCCGGTATCGCTCATGGATGAGCAGTGAAGTG
>CAZJNL010000968.1:0-2707 GCA_964546515.1 uncultured Oscillatoria sp. | reverse complement strand
GCGCTTCTATGGCGTCTTGGCGGTTCAATAACTTCTTGGCGTCTTGGCGGTTCAATAACTCCCCCTACTTCTCACCCTTAATAATATCTTCCAACTTTTGCCCCTCCGGCAGACCCACAAAAACCCGCTCACCCGCCTGAACCCCCTTCAGAATCTGAGTTTGATTTTCAATGCTCGGCCCAATCGTCACCGAGCGGAAAACCGGCTTATTCTTCTCACCCGGAACCAAGATGCCGGTTTGCCCCTTTTGAGTCACAATCGCCACCGTAGGAACCACCAAAGCATCCTTCAGCTCGTTGCCCAAAAACGTCAAATCCACATTCATGCCCGACTGCAGCTTATTTAAGCCGCTGTCGATATCCACCCGCACTTCAAACAGCGTCACATCCCGCTCCTTAATCGCCTCTGGGGCAATCAAATGAACCCTACCTTTAAAAACCTCATCCGGATAGGCATCCGCCACAATCTCAACCTTCTGCCCCGCTTTAATTTGACTGATGTCAGCTTCCGGCACCTTAGCCAAAACTTCCAGACCCCTAGCCAGCGCCACAATCGAAGTAGAGGTTGCCGAACCGGCACTGGAAGCCGAAGTCGTGGGCGTCACAAAAGCCCCAACCGTAGCGTATCGCTGGGCGATCTTGCCGGCAAAAGGAGCGCGAACCAAAGTATCTTCCATCTGCACTTCCGACTGCTTCACCCGGGCTCTGGCTTCCGCCACTGCGGCTTCTGCCTCAGCAATGTCCTCTGGGCGCGTGCCATTCAGCATCTGGTCGAGCTGGCTCTGGGCTTCTGCCACTGCAGCTTCAGCCCCGGCAATGTCCTCAGGGCGCGTGCCATTTTGCAGTTTTTCCAGGCGCTGCTTGGCTTCTGCGACGCTGGCTTGCGCTTGTTCCAGGGTAGCTTTCGCCCTGCGATCCTCATCTATGGCCCGATCTAGCTCTTGAGTGGGGATTGCCCCCTGCGCCGCCAGCTGCCGGTTGCGCTTGACGTTCGTTTCCGCCAGCGTCAGCCGCGACTGCGCCTCAGTGACTTGCGCCTGTGTTCTCGCCACACCGGCAGACGCTTCGCCAATGTCTTCGAGCCGGCTGCCGGCCCGCAACTGGGCCAGATTCGCCTTGGCTTTTTCCAGACGAGCTTCGGCTTGAGCGACCTCCTCTTTGCGGCTCCCCGATCGCTGCTTTTCCAGACGGGCTTCCGCTTGAGCCAAAGCCGCTAAAGCTTGCTGCACCCCGGCTTGAACCTCGTCACTTTCCATGCGGGCCACGATTTGCCCCTGCTTTACCGTGTCGCCTTGCTCCACAAGCAGTTCCGCTATCCGCCCCTGGCTTTTCGGCGAGAGGTTAACGCTCTGAACCGGCCTGACATTGCCGCTAGCTTGTATCCTGACTGTCAGGTTCTGCGCTTGCACCGGCACCGTCAGTTCTGCTATAATGTCTTTTTTCGGCTGGGCGGAACGCTGAACCTGGTAAGCCGTGATGGCAGTGCCCAGCAGCGCAGCGGCAATCAGTCCCAATACCAGCGGCTTGACCTGCCACTTGGGCTTAGGCGAGGGCAGGGTGTCTGCGGGGGGGTCTGCGGGGGTATCTGCGGGGGGCGCTGCGGGGGGTGCTGCTGGCTGGTGCCCGGCCTTTACTAGAGCTGATTCTACCGCGGGTAGCCGGTGCAGTTGCATAGGCGTGTTCCTGAAATCAGTCATTTAATATAAGAGTTTGTCTTAGGGGTTATTCAAAGGTTGCCGGAATGCGAGTGCACAATTAGACTGCGTGCCTGTTTTCCTTAAATCCGCTCTATTCCACTGGCGTGGCTTGACTGTTATTGTAACGATTTGTATAATGCCGGTTGCCCTATCCCACCGGTCGGGCTTCAACGCGGCGGGCGGCGAGCTGGAAAACTCTGCCCTATTTGATTTTTCTACTCTCTAGGGTATAATAACCTGAGAGGCTATCCCCATAAGCCAGGACAGGTTCTACCATCAACCGATTCTGCCCCGCCCCACAGAGTCGGTGTGGGAACCGCACCTGTACCGTCCCCCAACCGCTCGCCGGCTAGCCTTCCTCTTGAGGACGCCCGCCTTTTTGCTGGCGTTCCTGTTCCCAGCGCTCGCTCAGCACCGGCAGCTCCCGCTCAAAAAAGGCGTGAAAGTCGCGCATTTCTCGCAACCGCTCGAGCTGGTGGGAGTCTTCCCCTTCGAGTAACTCCAACCCGCGTTCCGCCAGCAGGCGTATCGCTGCAATCTGAGCCTGTCGCTGCTTGATCAGCACAGACCAAGTGCCCAGCGTGATGCGGAAATAGTCGCGGCGCTCCCCCGGCATCCCCATCCGCTCCACCATACCAGCTTGAATCAGAAGCCGAGTCATGGTGCTGATTGAGCCTTTACTCGCCTGCAGCATCTGAACCAGTTCGCCGGTGGACTGGTGCGGCGGGTTACAAATCAACAGCCAGCCCAAGATGCGCCCTGCCATTCGGGGCAAGCCGGTGAGCTCGAACAACAGACCGACCTCCTCAATGAAGCGCTTTACCTCAAATTGCCGCTGCTCAGAATCCACACTCCACTTCCAAGGGCCATGTATGTTGACTAATTCATATCTTAGCACATTTTGAACGTTCAGTCTTTACTGAACTCATCAAACAAGACCCGCGAAGGACTGGGGGCTTGGGGGGTGAGAGGCGGGGAGTGGGGGGCACAGAAGGGGCCCCTGCCCCCTCC
>CAZJNL010000967.1:0-2710 GCA_964546515.1 uncultured Oscillatoria sp. | reverse complement strand
TGGGCGTCTATTTCGTATTTCGAGACTCCAGCAAAGCCGAAACCTTTCGCATCTCCCGCTTCCGCTCCCCTATCCCCATCCCGGCAGCCAGAAAGGGCATCCAGCAATTTGAAGAAAACCGCCAACTTCTCGCCCCCTTGATGGCATTTTTCAGCGAGCGCGGGCGTCTCCCCACTGCCGGCGAACTCCCCCAAGAACCGGAACTGATTGCCAAATTCGGCACCCTGCAAGATGCCTTCCAACTCATCTCGCAAGCCACCGGCTCCCAACAGTGGGATGCCATTACTGACAAACGCCGGCAAGATATCCTAGTCTACCTTGCCAGCACGCGCCGCCCGATAGAAACCCTGCCCTCTCAAATCCAAAACGACATCAGCGCCCTGTTCGACAGCCCTCAGCAAGCCGGTGAAATTGTGGGAGAAATGCTCAATAGTTTGAGCGACACTAATATAATAACGTCCTGCTGCCAAAACAGCCCCACCGGCAAAAAACTTCCCGGTGCCCTCTACGTCCATATTTCCGCCCTCCCAGAACTCAACCCCTTGCTGAGGATATACGAAGGATTTGTGAGCGCCACCACTGGACGCATTGACGGAGCAACCCTCGTTAAATTCAGCACCGACAAACCCAAAATCTCTTATCTATTCTACCCCGACTTCGACACAAACCCCCATCCCGCATTGCAGGCTAGCATACAAATTGACCTCCCCTCTCTTAACCCCCCCTTTTTAAGGGGGGGCTGGGGGGGATCTAACGAGATTGAGAGTGAGGGCGTGGGTATCAGCTATCGCGACTACAGCGCCTCCGACAATCCGCCGGTGCTGCACCGAAAAGATGCCTTCGTCACCCCCGACTATCCGCAGTACGAAACATTTGCCCAACTCACCCGCCAAGAAGAAGCCTTGGGGCTTTTAGATCCGGCACGCGCCATTGGAACTCGTCAGGTTTGGCTGCGATGCTTGCAAGACGACGGTTTAGAAATACAAGGACATCGCGTTGTTCGCCTGCTTGAAGGCGTGCCGGTGGAAGCTGGAGACGCGCCCGATGGTTCAACAAATTCTTTTGCGCCCAAAATAGAGCGCCACAAAGCCGCCATTGTCCGCAGCGAACTTTCTCGCCCCGTGCGTCTCGCCTTGGAAGCTGGTCTTTTTACCGAGAATACCACCTTTTTTGACTACGGTTGCGGGTACGGCGGAGATGTTCAGCGAATTGCCCAGCAAGGGCACTCTGCAGCCGGCTGGGACCCCTACTATTTCCCCAACAATTCCCGCACCCCCGCTGATATTGTCAATATAGGCTACGTCATCAATGTCATCGAAATCCCGGAAGAGCGCCGCGAAGCCCTCATCAAAGCGTGGGAGCTCACCGGCAGAGTTTTGCTCGTCGCCGCCCAAGTTCTGATTGATGACGGAAACAGCGGACAAATTGCCTACGGTGACGGCGTAATTACCCGCCGCAACACCTTCCAGAAATATTACGAACAGGAAGAACTGAAAATCTACATCGACAGAACTCTCTGCGCGGATGCAATTCCTGCTGCGCTGGGGATTTATTTTGTCTTCCGCGATGACGCGCAAGCCGAACTATTCCGGATGTCGCGCTTCCGCTCCCGCGCCATCACGCCCCGAGTGCGAATCCCCAGCAAGCGCTTTGAAGATTATCAGGAATTGCTGCAACCGCTGATGGCTTTTGTTACGGAGCGCGGAAGGCTGCCGGTTAAAAGCGAACTTGTCGGTGAGGCGGAATTGCTGGCGGAATTTGGCTATTTTCGCCGCGCTTTTCAGACGATTTTACAAGTCACTGAACCCAAAGAGTGGGAAGCGATCGCAGACCGCCGCCGGCAAGACACCCTGGTTTATCTCGCGCTCAAACAAATCAGTCTGGGCGAAGATCGGTCGCTCGCCTATCCCGGATACCACGCCCCCGAAATCCAAAACGACATCAAAGGACTTTTCGGCACCTATCAAGAAGCGTGCGACACCGCTACCGCACTGCTCCAAAGCACCGGCATTCTCAGCATAATCGCTAAAATTTGTCAGAACAGCAAAATCGGTCAGCAACTCCCCAACGCCCTCTGCGTTCACGTTTCCGCCCTGCAAGAACTCCACGCCATCCTGAGGATTTACGAAGGCGTGGTTTGCAGCACAATTGGGCGCATGGATGAAGCCACTCTGGTTAAATTCCACACCGACGCGCTGAAAATTTCCTACCTATTTTATCCCGACTTCGACACAGACGCCCATCCAGCCTTGCACACCAGCATGCAGATAGATTTGAAACACCGGCGCGTCACTTACCGGGATTACGACACCTCCGACAATCCGCCGGTACTGCACCGCAAAGACGCTTGCGTCACTCCCGACTACCCGCTTTACAAGACGTTCGCCCAACTCACCCGCCAGGAAGAAAACTGGGGACTTATCGATGATTTGAGTGCCATTCGCACGCGCAAAGGGTGGCTGAAATGTTTGCAAGAACATTGCGCGGAAATTCGCAACCATAAGGTTTATTGGCGCAAAGATGCTGACCCCTACCGTGTTAAATATTTGCTTTCGGCTAGGAAGGCGCGTCGGAAAAACAGGGGAGCGGGAGAGAGCAATTAGTTGAAAGTCTCGTTACCGGAGGCTCGCCCGGTATAGCAGCAGCCGGCAATTGGGCACGGACACTGATGGCCCAATATGACTGCTGCTATATCAGAGGTTAGGGGCGG
>CAZJNL010000966.1:0-2714 GCA_964546515.1 uncultured Oscillatoria sp. | reverse complement strand
CCGCGACCAATCCGCCTGGTACTTAACCGAGGGCACTTTCTTGGGTTTCCACTCAGAGGGCGCTTCGTTTGTTTTTGCCGCCGGCACCTGCTCGACGAGCAAAGCCTGCTCGCTCACCTCAGCTGCCAGCCGAACCAGGTTTGCTAAAGTCTTCCCCATTCTCTTAGGTATCGGCGCAGTCGAGTTGGAAAACTCTGGCTGGGGCTGTTCACGCAGGAGGGGTAGCGGTTCCGTCGTTGCGGCGCTGCCGGTGGGTGCCACCGGCAGAGAATCCGCAGCAGATGCACGAGGTACAGAGGCGACGGTTGCTGTATTTACCTCCTCAATCCAGTCACTTTCTTCACTAGGCGTCAGGGCGGGCGGTTCGGGGCTGCTCTGGCTCTGTTGTGCCCCTAACTCCTCCCCTTGCCCTGCTCTGACTAACGGCTGTTCGTCGGGGGCGAAGGCACCTTCGCCCCTACTGGGAGACACAACCGCTGCTGGGACTGATAAATTTGCGGGCTGGCTCTGGCGCTGAGCGGTGAGGCGGTCGGGAAATTTCCGACAAACTAACCGCTCAAAATCGTAGTTAAAATGGTATAATGTATCGCCGCGCCGCTTCCAGCAGGCTAAAATTTGCGCCACAGAAACCGCCTTGTAACGCCCTTGATAGAGGGCCTCAATCACAGCCAAACGCACCCAACTAGCGTCATAATCCCTGAGCCAGCGGTCGATCAATTGCTCAGCAGTGTAGCCACCCAGCTCGAAACAGTAGTGAATCAGTAGCGCAGCGGCGCTGGCAACCGCAGTTTCCTTGGCCGTTTCGGTCATCGCTGTAGCGGTTTGAGATTTGAGAAAACAGAAAAGAGATTTTAGATTTTAGGCAGCAAAATCCTCCATCCAAAATAAACTCCCATGCCTCAATCATAATCGCGACGGACGCCTCCCTCCACCGAGCGCACCTCACCGTCACCATAAAAAGGTCTAGCCCCGCCCGTCCAGTTAAAATCGCTAATCCGCAGCGTCAGCGAGCCAATTTCCTTAACTGGGTTGTAGCGCAGGACGATGCCGTAGGTGCGCCGGCTGTACTCCACAAGATAATCAGTATCAATCCCCTCACCCGTATCCAGATTGATGGCAGTTTGAAACCCAACCCGAAACGGGCCGTAAATTTGCTGGCTGATGCCAGCGCCGAGCACCTTGGTATCAACGACGCGATCGAACAAAAAGGGAGACGCACCGTCCTGCAACACCTGAGTGTAAACCAGATTGAAGCCGGTGTAGTCAAACCAAGGCCGCGAGAAATGGCCAACTTGCCCGACCAGCCCAACAGAGCCAATCAGGGCGGATTGGCTATCCCCACTGGTGTAGGCGCTGGTGACGCCAACCAGTCCGAGCACGAGCTGCAAGTAGGGCACCACCGGCACCGGCGTGTATCTCAACCCTTCGCTTGGGCTCACAGGCAGCGGAGAGCCTTTCCAAAGCCGAATCCCCCGGCTGAGGGCAGCGCTCGCTTGAAAGCGACTCAAATCGATGCGATTGTCTTCCCGCACCGGCTCGAGCAAATCCAGCCGGTCGGTATCAGCATTAATATACTGCGCCCCCAGCTGATAGTTGAGATTGATGCCGCTTGACCCCAAAGGAATGCTCGGCGAAGTCAGGACAGCCCCTACGGTACTCTGAACAGTTTGATACCCCAAAGAGCCATTGAACAAGCGATCGCGGTAAGAATATTCCCCAGTCAAACTGTAAGTTCCCACCTGCTGGCGCAGCCGCAGGCTAGCCCGCCAATCCGTGTCTATCTTCCCCAAGTCAAACGACGTGAGCACCGCAGATCCCTGAAGGGTAGTGCGCGGTCCGAAAGTGGCATTCAGCCGCCCTTTCATCCCGAACAGCGACTCCAGATTGTCGCCACCGCCTTCAAACGCTCTGTGAATATAAAACTGCGGTGTCAGTTTCAGGCTAAACTGCGGCTGGGAAATCGGGTAGAAGCTGCGCTCAGCGTACAGCCCGCCGCGTTCCGGGAGATCGTAACCGAAACTGACCACAGCCGGATCGCGCTCGCGGCGGTCGATCACCATCCGGTCTTTCAAAATTGGCAGCGACAGACCTTGATCGAACACCGCACGCGGACGAGTGGCGACAATTTCATCAACCTCCGGCGACAGGCGAGTCCAGCGAGCCTTGTCCGCCCTCACCTCTAGCTCTGGCGGAGAAAAGGGGTCGTTGGTAAACCGGATGTTGGTGGCCACCCCTCCTTGAGGGGTGAAGTCCACCCGGTCGGCTTGATAGCGCAGACGCCTGACTGTACCGGCTTGCTGGAAACCGCTATTGCGCTGATTGGGCTGCGATCCCACACCGACGGTAACGCCGCCCGGATTGGTGATGTTTTCCTGCGGCTGGCTGGCAAGGATGCGATCGCTTAAGGGGCGCTCTTGCGTTGCTAGGGCAGTCACACCGAGCGGTAAATTTGGGGAGAAATCCTGTCCCGATGTGGCGGTGTAAAGCTCGCCTTGAGCTTGCCGCACGGTGCCGGTTTCTTGGAAAAAGTTGTACTCAAATCGCTGCCCCCGCAGCGTCTGCTCTCCGCGCCGCAAGGCCACATTCCCTTCGGCGACTGCAGTGCGAGTCTGCAAATTAATCTGCAATCTGTCCGCATCGAGCACGGACTGCCGGAACCCCTGCCGCGAGATGACGAGCTGCGCTGACGCGTACTTCCCTTTGCAGGTCTGCGG
>CAZJNL010000965.1:0-2714 GCA_964546515.1 uncultured Oscillatoria sp. | reverse complement strand
GACTTCACGGGGTCGGGAGTCATGGTCTTTTCCCCGGGCTTCCAGCCGGCGGGGCAGACTTCATCCGGGTGAGACTGGACGTACTGGATGGCTTGCAGCGTCCGCAGGGTCTCATCCACGTTGCGCCCAAAGGCCAGGTTGTTGATGGTGGCGTGCTGGATAATCCCTTCTTTGTCAATGATGAACAAACCGCGCAGGGCGATTCCAGCTTCTGGATCGAGAACGTTGTAGGCGGCGCTGATTTCTTTCTTGATGTCGGAAACGAGGGGATAGCTGAGATCGCCCAAGCCGCCTTGCTTGCGGTCGGTTTGAATCCACGCCAAGTGGGAGAATTCGCTGTCAACCGAGACGCCTAGGACTTCGGTTCCCAGTTTGCTGAATTCTTCATAGCGATCGCTGAACGCTATGATTTCCGTGGGGCACACGAAGGTGAAGTCCAGGGGGTAGAAGAACAAGACTACATACTTGCCGCGATAGTCTGACAGTTTAATTGTCTTGAATTCCTGATCGACCACAGCCGTTGCTGTGAAGTCGGGGGCAGCTTGGCCAACCCGAAGACATCCTTCTGTGTGATGAGTCATGAGCTGATTCTCCTAGAATGTTTGTGCGTCCACTCGTGCGCGAGCGCGGGTAAGACAATTTAGAGCTTACCCTGGCAGGCAACGACTGATTATTTACGAACTGTTAAGACTATATCATAGTCATAACGATTTTGAGTAGACCCGCCGGTGAGAGCCGGCACTCCAGAGCTAACCCCTCCCAGTCACTATTCCGTCTGATTGATTTTTATTGATATTGAACCGCCAAGACGCCAAGGACGCCAAGGACGCCAAGAATGAAGAGGTACAGGAGAAAGTAGTTAGGAGCAATTCACCGGACATAATATAGGGTGTGGGTGGCGGGAGCCAATGTTGGGTGTCACCCTTGACGGAGAGCGCCAACCGTATCCACGAGGGGAGCGGGGGAGAGGAGGGGGCTGAGGGAGCGGGGGACAATTTCTGGATTTGGCCAACTGTCCCGGATGGGTGCCGCTGGCGGGGAAGGCAGATATCCGGGTAGAGCGCTGTGATAGGTTATGAAAAGCTCGTGCGTGCCGGCTTTCCCTTGCTTGATGCAGTCCAAGGACAAAATTGATGAAGTGTGCCGGCAAAAATCCCTTGGTGTTTATTTTAAATCGGCTCGCCCGTAAAATAGTAGGGAGCATCCCCTTTGTGCAAAGATTTTCACCCTCACCCCCCTAACCCCAGACGCGATAAATCGCGTCTCTACAAGAGCGGGAGAGGGGGGAAGAATAAAGAATTCGGTTGGGGGTGGAGGGGAGTACAAAAATGGGATATTCCCACCCTGCCTGCATTGTGGCGGATACCCAGTGTAAACCAATCTGCACGCCTAGAGCGTTTCTCATATCAGTGAGGTACATTTTTCGCTTCTCTTGCCGATCGGGCACTCCCAGACGCGATAAATCGCGTCTCTACCACAGACTCATCCAATTGAGAACCGCCATAACACACTTATTTGAGAACCGCTAGAAAATCTAAAATCTAAAATCGACACAAACCCCACCCCAAGGCTGGGGTGGGGCTGGAGGTGCTGCTTGACAAAAGCAAAATTTTGTGCTAAGCAATCTGCTTGCGCCGGCGCTTCCCGAGGGCCACAGCACCGCCGGTGAGGGCAAGCCCCAACAGAGTGCTCGGTTCTGGAACGTCCTGCGCGATTTCTGTTACCGGATCTGGCCCGAGGGCAGCGGTGCCGACTTTGATTTGATAGGCGAGGTTGGATTGACTGGGGGCTGCACCGATCCAGTTCATAATCGATTCGCCCGTCAGAGTGAAACTTTCCAGCGGGTTCAAACCGCCGATCCGCAGGTACTCCCTGCCATCCCCCGAACTCTCAGCCAAGGAAGAACCGGGAATGCCAATACCGTTGAGGAACAAATTCTCTACCAGCAGGCTGGTATTGGTTGCAGCGGCTCGGGTGCGCACAAAAATGTCTGTGACAGGATTGCTGTTAGCCACAGAGGTTAAAGTTTTGTTGCCAACCGTGTAAGAGATTCCCTTTGTACTCGCGTCGTAGCTCAGACTGAAAGCCGTTGCCACCCCGTTTGACCAGGCAAATTCACCTTGAGCGCTGGTTTGAGTTGGGTTGCTCGGGTTGGTGCCGTGAATGTCGAGCTCATAGGTGTTCCCACCTATGGAATTGGAACCGATCCGCCCCTCAGCCACAAACGCCAGATTCGGATTCAGAGCGTTAAAGGCAAGATCGTCATTAGTATAGCTTCCCGTACTATTGACATAACTGAAGGTGAAGGCGCTGGCGGCGTCAGGCAGGCCAAATAGCCCCAAGGCGGACAGTGCGAGTGTAAATAGTGGCAGGCGGGTCTTCATAGTTTTCTCTCCTGATTGCTCCTGTGCTTCCCGCCCAGCGCCATTGCGGTCAGTTGAGCGGTGCAGTAAATTTAGACGCTCGTGTAATTGCCCCTGGTTATGCCCATAGCCTATCGTTATAGAGCGCCAACCGCTAGGGAGCCGCACCTAAATTTACCGAATCTTTACATTTGCCGGCGCAATTTTGTGAGAATTGTAAAGCCGGCTGTTCCAGAACTCCTGCCGGCAATGCCCGGTGCCCCATGCCCCATGCCCCAATAATCTCCCGGCGTGGGTGGGGGCGGGTTTATTCATCTTGTTCATTGTGTCCCCAATATTTTGGGTGAACCC
>CAZJNL010000964.1:0-2714 GCA_964546515.1 uncultured Oscillatoria sp. | reverse complement strand
TCTGTGGCGACGGCTTCGGTAATGGCCCCCGCTGACTTGACTTCGGCGTAGTCGCGCACCCGCTTCAGCAGCCGGTTGGCAATCCGAGGGGTTCCCCTCGACCGGCGGGCAATTTCTGCTGCGCCATCGGAGGTGACGGGTGTCTGGAGGATTTTGGCGGTTCGCAGCACAATCTGGCTGAGTTCCTCGACTTCGTAAAAGCGCAGTCGCTGAATTAAGCCAAACCGGTCGCGCAGGGGGGAACTCAGGGCTCCCACTCGCGTGGTTGCTCCGACTAGGGTGAAGCGCTGCAGGGGAATGCTGCGGGTGCGGGCGCTCTGGCCTTTGCCGACGGTGATGTCGAGGCGAAAATCTTCCATCGCAGGGTAGAGGATTTCTTCTGTCATGCGGGAGAGCCGGTGAATTTCGTCGATGAAGAGAATATCACCCGGTTGGAGGTTGACGAGCAAACCGGCAATGTCTCGGGGGCGCTCCAGTGCCGGTGCGGAGGTGATTTTGCACCCGACGCCCATCTCTTGGGCCATAATCACGGCCATTGTGGTTTTGCCCAAGCCCGGGGGGCCATATAGCAGCAGGTGATCCAGAGATTCGTTTCTGGATTTGGCGGCTTTGATGCCAATATCGAGCAAGTCTTTCAGGTCTTTTTGGCCGATGTAGTCAGCCAGTCGCTGGGGGCGGAGTTTTTCTTCGAGCTTGCTGCTGTTTTGCTCGTCGCCGGTGGCTTCGGGAGCTAGCAGGGAGGGAGCAGGCGGCGCGGAATAAGCTGCAGGTGGCTCAGCCGCGCTCTTGCGCCGCTTGGGTTCTTGAGGCTGTTTGCTGGAAGAGATGATTGCCATGATTGCCGCCGGTCTTAAAATATTCCCCAAGTTCAAGTTATCTTGAAAAGCAGGTTGGAGTACTATTGCTCAAGTTCTGGCTGGAGGATTTTTAAAATTATGGCTGTTGAAGACCTTTTGTCAGTCCCAGAAGATGAGGCGGCTGAAGCGGTGATGGCCATGACCCAATCTTTGCTCGACCGGATGGATCGGGGCGAAGCTCAGGAGTCAGAGATTGAAGCTGCGATCGCCGGGCTGGTGAGCACTAAGGACAGCGCCCGCGAGTTTTTTGGCATTTATCTGACGGACGGCAGACCTCTGGCAGACAGTCCTTCTCCCGGTGTGCTTCGAGGATTGCAGTCTTCTGCCGAGATTGTTGGGGAATTTTTGCTGAAAACTGTGGTGATGTCCTCGGCGATGGCTGTGGCGCACCGGCGCAGGCAAAATGAGAAGATGGCAGCGAGTTCTGAGCGTGTGCGCTCCCGCTGCGTCAATTTAATCCAAAACCTGGAACTGCCAGCTATAGCAACTCTGGCAAAGGAAATGCGAGACAGTGCCAGTACCGGCTCGGGTGCCTACCAGGCGTTTCTCGACCGCTGGGGCTACGATGCCGAGCAGCGCCAGGTTATTGCGGAAGTCCTGCAACCGTTTGCCGCCGGCTGAAGATGAGCCACCGGACAGAAACCGTGGCCAGTCGGGGGCAGCTGGCTAAAGTGGCCATAGAGAGTGGCGTGCTGCGCGTTGGGGGCTGGGTGGCGTCATTTAATGCTGGGCCGGTGGACGGCTTCAAGGTGGCTTTTGCCGGCAGGGAACTCACCGAGTTTGAGGTGGAAAGGGGGCTGTACAGTCCGGGGGTGAAAAAAGCTTTCCCGGACTTGGACTGCGCTGAGACAGCCAAATTCAGCATTCGCGCCCCTCTCGACGAGTGGGAGCGGGGGCGAGAGGGGTTGGTGATTTTGACTCCCCTGTTCAGCGGGCGCGAGGGGCGTCTGCTGTTCCGCATCTTGGGGGATTCGCTGCCGGTGCCCAGTCAGGAGGAGGCGGATTTAATCGGTGGCAATTTCTATTTGATTGCTTTTGAGTTTTTGGGCCACATGTTGCAAAGGGCCGGTTTGCAGCCAAGCGACTGCGTGCTGGATGTCGGCTGCGGTTTGGGGCGCATGGCTTATTCTCTGGCGTACTACCTGACACCGGCAGCCCGCTACGAGGGGTTTGACATTATGGCCAATGCCATTGAGTGGGCGCAACAGACGATTTATCCTCGGTTTCCGAATTTTAAATTTCGCGTGGCGGACATCTGCAACCCGATGTACAGCCCGAAGGGAAGGGTGCCGGCGGAGGAGTTTATTTTTCCCTATGAGGGTGAGAGTTTTGATTTCGTCTTGCTCAGCTCCGTTGTTACGCACATGCGAGCCGGTGAGGTTCGCCATTACCTCGATGAGATCCGCCGGGTGTTGAAGTCCGGGGGGCGGTGCTTGTGTACTTGCTTCCTGCTCAACGAGGAGTCGCAATTGCAGGTGGCGGCGGGAAAGAGTTCCCAAAATCTTGTTTATCAACTAGAGGACTGTTTCACTGCCAGTCCAGAGGTGCCGGAGGGTGCGATTGGCTTCCGGGAAGCGCTCCTGCTGCAGTGGATTGCCGAGAGGGGCTTCAGTGTGCGGGGAAAATACGGCGGGTCGTGGTGCGGGCGTGCGGAGTACACTACTTACCAGGACATGCTGATTCTGCAAAAAAACTAAAAAATATGCCTAAAATCTTAATTTAAGGTATAAGATACCGCTGACTGCCTTCAAGCGGGACACGATGCAGGCACCTCCATTTCCCTCACCCCCCAGCCCCCTCTCCCACAAGGGGAGAGGGGGGGTAAGACTTGCCCCTCACCCCCTAACCCCCTCTCCC
>CAZJNL010000963.1:0-2715 GCA_964546515.1 uncultured Oscillatoria sp. | reverse complement strand
AAAAATGGGTGTTCCCCAACCGGCTGACTGCTGCTCAAAAACGGCAATCTCCCTAGTTAAACGAGGATAATATATGCAAGACCACACCAAGAGTCCAAAGCCCAAGCATATTGTTTTAACGTCGCACCCTACCCGATTCGGCCCGAAACCGATTCCGATTCACTGGGGGGAAAAAGACCCGATCGAACGAGGCCCAGTTATCGCCACTGTGACGAATTCGGCTCACCGAAATGTGATTGGCACTCACGCCGGCTCTTATGCAGTTTATCGCGCCCTAGCCGTAGCCCGAGGCAAACTGCAATCGAATCACCGGCCCGATCTTACCAATACGTCTCCCGCTGAGCAGATTGGCCCCCACCCCAGCTGGGCTGACCCCGATAAGATTGTCTCCCTCGATCCGTTTGGGGCTTTGGTGGGTGAAGTATATGCGCCCTTTTTCGATCGGGGATACGATATTCGCCCCACTATTGCTATCACGAAAGCTCACATTAATATGCCGGAACTGCAAGCGGCTATTCAAGAGGGGCGCTTGCAGGTTGACGGAAAGATTGTCAAGGAGGGTGGGGATTTAGTTGTCACCAAAGCCGCCATTGAGCCGGTTTGGTATTTGCCCGGGATAGCCAAGCGTTTCGGAGTGGAAGAAAGCGATCTGCGCCGCACTCTGTTTGAGCAGACGGGGGGGATGTTTCCCGAACTGGTGACTCGCCCGGATTTGAATGTGTTTTTGCCTCCGATTGGGGGATTGACACTTTACATTATTGGTGATATGGCAGCCCTAACCGACCCCGATAAACCGCTGGCAGTTCGGGTGCACGACGAGTGCAACGGTTCGGATGTGTTTGGTTCCGATATTTGCACCTGCCGGCCTTATTTGGTGCACGGGATTGAGGTTTGCGTGCGGACGGCTCAAGAAGGGGGTGCCGGCGTAATTGCCTATTTTCGCAAGGAAGGCCGCGCTCTGGGTGAGGTGACGAAGTTTTTGGTGTATAATGCGCGGAAGCGTCAGGAAGGGGGCGACCGGGCGGAGTCCTATTTTACCCGCACGGAATGTGTGGCTGGGGTTCAGGATATGCGGTTTCAAGAACTGATGCCGGATGTTCTGCACTGGCTGGGGATTGCCAAGATTGACCGGCTGGTTTCGATGAGCGATATGAAGTATAATGCTATCGTGCAGTCGGGGATTGAGGTGGTTCAGCGAGTCGCGATTCCAGAGGAGTTGATTCCGCCTGACGCGCAGGTGGAAATCGCTGCGAAGAAGGCTGCAGGTTACTACACTGAAGGGGAGGTGCCCGATCGAGTGGCGCTTGCCGAAATTCAGGGGCGCGATTTAGAATAAGTCGGTGGGCGCAAATCTACCGAATGTCGAGAACCTGTCCTGAAGAAACCTGGTTTGTTAAAGAAACCAGGTTTCTCTAGCGGTTAGAATAGAGTTTTTTTTATAAACAGCCCCCGTGAAGGAGCGCCAAGGAAAGAAAGGAGGGAGGAGTTCACAAATTCTTGAGATTTTTTTTATAAACCGCCCCCGTGAAGGAGCGCCAAGGAAAGAAAAGAGGGAGGAGTTGACAATTACTGAATGACAGAAAATTACGAGGCTATTGCTTATTTGCGCTCGCCGGCAGCTATTCGAGAGCGCTGCGAGCAAATCTTTACTCTAGCATGTGAAGATAAACTCCGCTACTTTCGCCCTCGTTTGAGCCGGTTGGAAGGAGTGGCTGGTTGGGTTATTCAAGTGATTTACGAACAGTATCCGGATTTGAACATTCCCTTCCATTCGCGCTGGCGGCATTTCGAGGTTGGGGATGTGCCGCGCACAGCGCAGCTGGATGGGGCGCTAACAGGACTGAGTGCGGTTGAGAGGGCGCAAGTTAAGTTTGACTTGGCAATTATTAGCGTGCTGCTGGATGCCGGTGCGGGCGCTGACTGGCAGTATTGCGAACAGGAATCAGGGCAAGTTTACCGGCGTTCGGAAGGGCTGGCTGTGGCGAGTTTCCGGATGTTTTGCCAGGGGACTTTTTCCAGCAATACTGAGCTGCCGGTGCGAGCGGATGCCGGCGGACTTCAGGGGTTAACTGAGTCAGCGCTGGCGCAGGGATTTCAAGTGAGTGAGTCAAATCCTCTGGTCGGTGTTGCCGGCAGGCTGGAATTGCTGCAGCGATTGGGACAAGTGTTGCAAACCCATCCGGAATTATTTGGATATGATAATCCGCGCCCGGGCAATTTGGTAAATTATCTTTTGGGGAAGGCGCGTGAAGGCAGACTGGAAGCTAAGGCGGTGTTAAAGGCTGTTTTGGAGGGGCTGGGCGAAATATGGCCGGGAAGATTTGCGATTGCCGGTGTTAATCTGGGTGATGTGTGGCCTCATCCTGCTTTGCGAGGAGAGAACCCCGGCGCTGAGTATGTGCCGTTTCACAAACTTTCCCAGTGGCTGACTTACTCGCTTTTGGAGCCTCTTGAGGAGCTGGGTTTGTCAATCACTGGGCTGGATGATCTGACGGGTTTGCCGGAATATCGCAACGGCGGGCTGTGCCTGGATTTAGGATTGCTGGAAGTGAAAGAACCGGCAGTTTTGCAAGTGCGTCACTTGCCCGGATCGGAGATAATTGTGGAGTGGAGGGCGCTGACGGTGTGTTTGCTAGACCGGCTTGCTGAGGCAATTCGGAAACAGCTGGGCGCGAGCGCTGTTGAACTGCCGCTGGTTAAGATATTGCAAGGGGG
>CAZJNL010000962.1:0-2716 GCA_964546515.1 uncultured Oscillatoria sp. | reverse complement strand
TGTGTCTCAGCGTGGCCCATCCAATTGCCATCTCCCGATGGCAAAAAGTACGGTCAGCCCTCCCCTATATATAAAATGGCACTTGACACTTTATAGTAGAATCAGCCAATATAGAGGGTGAAAGTTTGACAAAACCAGTCTACCCAGCGACCTACAGCAACACAGCCATGAAAGAAACCATCGCTGGCAACCTAACCCGCTACCGCAAACGTCTGGGCTTGTCCCAAAAGCGACTGGGAGAGATAGCGGGGGTGAGTCGCCAGAGCGTCAACTACTACGAAAAAGCCAGAACCCTGCCGGAGAGCAAAACCCTGTCCGCCCTAGCTCGTGCCTTGGGCGTAACCCCCGATGACTTGCTGCGTTCCTAAAGCGCTAGGCGGCGTAACTTCCGCTTTAGCCGGCACGCCTCCTTTGACAAGCCACCCCAGGCTTGCCCGCTCAAATCCTGCGGATGCTGGAAACTGTGCGGCGCTCCCAGAGCAAGTCGTCGGCTTCGCCACCTATGTCCCAGAACGCACCTCTTGCCACCAACTAGAGGGCAACGAAAGCGTATTGCCGAGACGGCGGCTCGGTTTCGTCGCAGTCTGGGATTGGGGGAGGCTTCTATATTCAACCTATTTCAAGCTGTGGAAGAAATTGGTTTGAAAGTCCTGCGCCAACCTGTCCCGCTCTCAGGCTTCTTTAGTCTGAGTGCCTGTAGCGCCAAGCAAGGGGCTTTCATTTTGGTGAGCGGTACATCAGTCTGATTTGTCAGGCACTAAAATTAGGCTTAATCTCCGAAATCAAGGCGGCGGAACTCCTTAAAATAACGGTTGAAGAACTGCGGGTGCGACGTCAATAATCTGAGGTCTGTGCCATCCCTTAAAGGAACGATTCTGGATGCGCTCGCTCTCCTTGAAGCGCTGGCTGAACGAGTGGGAATGGCTACAGCAGCACTCCGCTGTTCACCGCACTTGAAGTTATCGCCGCTGAGAATCTCGAACTAGAGCGCAGGTTTTGTATTAAAATCGAGGTTTAAAAACCGGGTTTCTCTGCCTGGATTGACCAATTTGTCGCAGGTCAAGCCAAAAGAAACCCGGTTTCTCAGATTTCAAAACCGGCGCTCTAGCTATCCGCCCAGCAGCTAGCGAACTCCACGATTGCCAAACTATTCCCCAGTTCAGCTAACCCTTCTCCTCCTACAGGTGGCCAAAAACCCGCTCCCACTCCGCCACCGGCACTCGTGCGGTGGGGTGCCGGTACTCCCGCCCCACCAGCCCCAGCAAAGCCCTCGCCTACTCCTTCACAATCTCGTACAAATCTTCTACCATCACATCAAACGTGCGAGCCAACTTGTGCAAAGCCGTAACGTCAACCGTGGCCAAGCCCGGGGAGCTGGCATAATTCTTAAGCGCACTGTAGCCGACTCCAGAGCGCTGGGACACCTCCTTGAGTGTCCAGCCTTTTGCAGCGGCAAACTCTTGAATCCGCAACCTCACCAGGCCCATAGTTGACAGAAGTCAAATACTTGACTTATAGTGGTAAGAGTCTCAAAAGTGCTCGCCCCCCGGCGTCTAAAACTGAAGGGCGAACACCAGTAAACATACTTACAGACAGGTAGAACCTATCGGGGTACCCACTCTATCCGAGGCACTTCTATGGTAGCAAACTTCGAGCCCCAATCAATCCCGTGGCACCGGCTCACCCGCTTTGTCAGCAAAAGGGCCATTGCCAACTCCTGAAAGTCAAACCAGAGGACATCACCGAGATCCGGCGCTGGGCTTTAGTCATCCAGGTCGTGGGTAAAGGATTCAGCCGGTTCGTCAGCTATGCCGACTTGCCGCCCATCGCAGGCGTCGCCCTCCCCTGCCAGCTAGATTTCAATTACTGGCGCAAGCGCTGGAAAAACAAGCAGAGCCACCCGACTTTTGGCCCTAATTCTACGCCGAACACTTCAAGGACACTCACTGGCTGGATGAACTGGACGTGTGGGCCACAGTAGCAACGGCGGTAATAAGGCTGATGCTCCCAGAAAAAGTGCTGTGGCTGCGAGAAGTCTATAAACGACAAAAATATGTGTTGGAGACATTCTGACACCCCAACGACCGGCACAGTGGCGATTCGCTTTCTATCCTTGTTACAAATCCGAATAGATACTCCGCACAACAACCGGGCGCAGCCCCTTTGACATTCCCCGGCAGAATTGACATGAGGCAATGAGGCAGAGCCTCTAGATAGGCGTCTCCCATAAGGAGCCTGGGAACGAGAAAAGGGAGTGCGACAGGCGTCGAGCCTGTGATCCGGGGGTGGGGTTGCCCGCCCCAGGGAGTGCGACCGGCGTCGAGCCGGTGCACCGGCAAAAACCCTACTCCACCGTCACCGACTTCGCCAAATTCCGGGGCTGATCCACATCCAACCCCCGGCGAGCCGCAATGTGATACGCCAACAATTGCAGCGGAATCACCGTCACAACCGGCGACAGCAACTCATCCACCGCCGGCACCGGCAGCACATTCTCAAATATCTCAGCAGTCTCGCGCCCACTGAGCGACGTCACCCCAATCAATCGAGAATCCCGCGCCTTTGCCTCCTGCGCATTCGACAGAACCTTTTCGCAGACACTCCCCGGCATAGCGATCGCAACCACCGGCACCTTCGCATCCAGCAGTGCGATCGGCCCGTGCTTCATCTCCCCAGCTGGATACCCTTCCGCATGAATATAGCTGATTTCCTTCAG
>CAZJNL010000961.1:0-2717 GCA_964546515.1 uncultured Oscillatoria sp. | reverse complement strand
TCTAGTGTCCCTCATATTAGTGAGGGGGCCGCCCCTCCTCACTAATATGAGATAGGAGTGGGGTGGGTTCCCAAAGGGAACGCACCGTATTGGGCTAAAGCCCAACTACAAACCTATCACCGGCACACGCGAATTTGCGGAATAACCACAAACCTGCTTTCCAGAATTTCCCCCGTCATCTCGTCTATCTTCAGGTGCCGGAAAATGCTCCCAACTGTCACCTCACCGGGCTGAAACTGGAATTGATTGACCTGAATCCCCTTTCCCTGTAATTTCTCAGTGCCTCTTTTGGACAGGCAGCCGATTTCCCGCCCCTGCTGTGTCAGTATTGCCCAATTATTTCCATAGCGGTTTACTCTCATCTGGAGCGGCTCTCCTTCGCGTATAGTTTCAATGATTGGCTGCTGATCCACAGTTGCCCGATCTCCTATATGCACATCTTTTGGCTCCAAATCCAAATAAAGCATCCGCTGTGGGAGTTGCCCACCGGCCCACTCTATCTTTTGGCTGCTGACGCCAGTTTCCCGCACGAACTGGCTGGTTTGAGTGGAGGAGCACAGCACCAGTTCATCCTTAGCCCTCGTCATGGAAACGTAGAAAAGCCGGCGCTTAGACTCAATCTCATTATAAGCCGCGCTGAAGTTATCTGTCAAGAGGATTACCTTGCGAAACTCCAATCCCTTTGCGCCGTGACAGCTAGTCACCAAGACAGCATTCTCTTCCAGAAAGACCTCGCTCTTATTGAACTCCAGCAAAGCCCGAACAATTTCACCGGCACTCACCGGCAATCCCCAGTTTTCCGAACCGCATCCCCGTTCCAAATCCAAATCACCGGCAATCTTGAGCAGAGTTTTGACGGTGGGTTCGTCCAGCCGGCGGTTCCAAAGTTTAAACTGGCGGACAAACCAGTCCTGTACCGGCTCAGTGGCTGAGAAATCAAGGGATTGGGCGTTCAACTCGTCAATCAGCTGACAGGTCACGCGATTCCGAACCAGCTTAATCTCCCCTCCCTTAAGGGCGTAAGTAGGAATTTCCTGTCTTTCCAAAAGCAGGCGAATGGGGCTGAGGCTGTCCCACTGATAGGCTAAAACCGCAATATCGTTCGCGGGAATTCCCTGACTGCGCCAATCCTGAATTTTCTGGACAATCCAGCCGGCTTGAGAGGAAGTATCGCGAAAGGTAAAGGCGGTTACAGGTAATCCGCCGCTACCTTCCCGCGCCGAGTCGATGCGAACTTGCTCCTCAGGTTTCTGCTTGCACCGGCTTTTGTTGTTGCATATCAGATTGTTCGCCGCCCCGATAATCGGCTCACTCGATCGGTAATTCTCAGTCAGCAGAAACCGCCGAGCTTTGTACTCCTCTTCAAACTGCTGGATGTATTTAGGGCTAGTTTTTCTGAACTCGTACAAATTCTGGTCATCATCCCCGATAACGCAGAGGTTAATCTGCACTGAGCGAGACTCATCCCCAGAATCCCCCAAACCGGCAATCAGTTTAATCAGGCGGTACTCGTCCTCAGCCACATCTTGATATTCATCCACAAAGATGTACTCAAGATTGCCGAGTAGCTCAATGCGGCGAGCCTGAATGTCCCCATCATCTGACTCCTCTCCCAGCTCAATCAAATCGCAAGCTTCCTTGAGCAGCTTTGTAAATTCCTCATCATTTGAGAGTCTTTCGGAACCCTGCGCCCAGCCCAAAAGCGCCAGTGCGAGTCCGTGAAAAGTGTAGACGCGCAGCCCCGATGCGGCGGAGCCAATTATATCTTGCAATCGCAATCGCAGTTCCCGCACAGCATTGCGGTTATAAGCGAGAACTAAAATGCGATCTGGCTCTACCCGCTTCACCTTAACCAGGTGAGCGATACGGCGCACAATCGTGCGAGTTTTGCCAGAACCCGGACCGGCAATCACCAGCAGTGCGGGATTTTCAGCCAGGACAATCTCTCTCTGCGCCGAGTTCAAATCCCCCATGATGCGCTCGTAATCATCCTGAGTGACGGGGCGCTTGACAGCTTCAGTAGAGAGGTTGGGGTGCGCCCGCGCAAATTCCTTTTCCGACAGGCGAAAGTAATCGGAAATCAGCTTCTGGCGAGCCGCCGGCTCTTCGAGCTTGCCGTATTCCAGCATAATGTGAGTGCGGCGCGTCTGCTCCTCATAGTAAGCCTTGATTTGTTTGTAGCCACTGCTGACAGCAGACTCTTTTCGCCCCTTAATCACTCGGAGTTTGAACGCCTGATGCCACAGATTCAATCCCTCAGCGAGCCGCACAATCTTGCGGTAGTGCAGCCACAGCAACACATCTGAAAGTTCTTTCTCAGTCGCCCGGAGGGGATGCGTTTTTTGATTCACGCTGTCAAGCAGTTGCTCTAGCTCGCACTCCACGCGCAGGCGAGCGCCGTCTTTGCTGGGCAGGCTCTCATATAAAACCTCCAGCACCGCAGCGGCTAAATCCTGCCGGCGCTCCAGGTTTTCTGCAACCTCCATTTCCTCAAGACGCACCAGCTCGCGGCTGATTTTAGTCAGGCGAACCCACTCCTGAGCGCACCAGCCCTCTAAAATATCCATCAGGCGAGCGGCGCGGATTTTTTTACTCCTGTCTGGATCTAAGCGAGAAGCTAAAATGCGCAGGTTCACCTGAACTTCCCCTCTCTCTTCTTGGGAGAGAGAGTTGGCGCGTGAGGGCTGGATTTCCAAAAGTTCGTCCAGCAGTTTCTC